>NZ_JALKFW010000052.1:0-1840 GCF_023243055.1 Frankia sp. AgPm24
CGGACACGGCCGGTGACCCGGTCCTGACCCTGGGAGCCCTGACCACACGGCCCGTCGCCGCCGCCGACCTCACCGCCCCCGACGCGTCGGCCCGCGGCGCGCTGTTCACCGTCGACTGGATCCCCCTCGCCGCCGGCCAGGCCCCGGCCGACGCGCCCGCCGGTGCCGTGATCGGGGACGTGGCCGACCTGCGAGCGCTGGAACAGGACCTCCCGCCGTGGCTCATCCTTGATGCCGGGCTTACCGACAGCGCCGGAGAACTGGCGCGGGTGCGTGGGGAACTGGCGCGGGTGCTGGAGGTGCTGCAGGTCTTCGCCACCGACCCGGCCTTCCGGGAAATCCGGCTGGCGGTGGTGGCCCGGGCCGCGGGCAGCGATCCGGTGGCGGCCGCGGTCGCCGGGCTGACCCGCTCGGCCCAGTCCGAGAACCCGGGCCGCATCCTGCTGGTCGACCTCGCCTCGGACGCGGCGGAACCCGTTGATCTGATGGGTCCGCTGGAGCAGGCCGCCGCCGCGGACGAAGGAGAGATCCGGCTCAGGGACGGGCGGATCGAAGTCCCCCGACTCACCCGAGCCCCTCAGGAGGATTTCGCGGCCGGGGACCTGGGTGCGGGCTGCGTGGTGATCACCGGCGGAACCGGGACCCTGGGCGGTCTCGTCGCCCGCCACCTCGTCGCCGAGCATGAGGTCCGGAGCCTGGTGCTGGTCTCAAGGCAAGGCCCCGCCGCGCCCGCAGCCGCACAGCTGCGGGAGGAGCTGGAGGCCGCTGGCGCCCACGTGCAGATCGTCGCCGGTGACGTCGCCGACCGGGGTCAGGCCGAGGCCCTGCTGGACTCGGTGCCGGGGCCGCTCAGCGGGGTGATCCACACCGCTGGTGTGCTGGATGACGCGGTCTTGGGCGGGCTCACGGCGGAGCGGCAGGAGGCCGTACTGCGTCCGAAGGCGGATGCGGCCGCGCATCTAGACGAGCTGACCCGAGGGCTCGGGCTGGCGGCGTTCGTGCTGTTCTCCTCCGTCGCCGGGGTGCTGGGCGCTCCGGGGCAGGGGAACTACGCGGCCGCGAACTGCTATCTCGACGCCCTTGCCACCCGTCGGCGTGCCGCCGGTGAGGCCGCAGTGTCCCTCGCCTGGGGCTATTGGGCGCCGGCGAGCACGATGACCGAGCACCTCAGCCAGGCCGACCTGGCACGCATGAGCCGCACCGGGATGGGCGCGTTGGATCCCGAGCCGGGTATGGCGCTGCTGGATCAGGCTCTCACCTCCCGTCAGCCGACGCTGGTCCCGATGGTGCTGGACCTGGCGGTGCTGCGTCGCCACCACGGTCCTGTCCCCCCTTTGCTCCAAGCTCTGGCGGGGCCGCAGCGCCGCACCGCCGCCTCCGGCACCGTCGGAGCGCTGCAGGCGACGCTGGCGACGATGGATCGGGAGGATCAGGTGGCCCATCTGGTCGGCCTGGTCCGCGCCGAGGCCGCCGTGATCCTCGGGGCCGCCGGTCAGGACCTGGTGCGGGCCGACCAAGCGTTCAGCGACGCGGGGTTCGATTCACTGACGTCGGTCGAGCTGCGCAACCGTCTCACCGCTCTGACCGGAACAGCCCTGCCGGCGACGCTGGTGTTCGACTACCCTACGCCCGCCGCGCTCGCTGACCACCTGTTCACCGAGGTGGCCGGTCTCACCCCGACTCACGCCGTCATCCCCCCGATGAAGATCGTTACGGACGAGCCCGTCGCCATCGTCGGTCTGGGACTGCGGCTGCCCGGAGGCGTGGACGGCCCGGCCGCGTTGTGGGAGCTGCTGTCGTCGGGTGCGGACGTGGTGGGGGAGTTCCCCACCGACCGGGG
>NZ_JALKFW010000053.1:0-1729 GCF_023243055.1 Frankia sp. AgPm24
CTAGTGCAGCGCCTCAGTAGTTCCTTTCCGGCGCCTGGTCACGGTGAGTGATGTCAAGCGGCGGCCGGTAGGGCGTTAGTGGCGGGTTCCGGCTGCGGGGCGGGGTGGCGGTCGAGGTAGCGGGAGTGCTCGGCCTCGGCGTCGTAGCGCCACCGGTAGGGCTCGGCGGTCGCGTTGTGCGTGAGGGTGAAGTCGATGATCTGTGCTTCGAGGTCCTCGCGGGTCGCGAAGTCGCCGCGGCGTAGCAGCCGGCGGGTCAGCGTCCCGAACCACTGCTCCACCATGTTCAACCAGCTCGCGTGCTTCGGCGTGTAGGTCACCGTGAACCGGGGGTGCGCGGCGAACCAGGCCCGGGTCGCGGCCGAGGTGTGACTGGACCCGTTGTCGAGGATCAGGTGGATCCGCAGGTCGGGGGCGGTGCACTGGTCGAGCGTGACCAGGAAGTCGAGAAACGTCCGCGAGTTGTTCCGCTGGATCCGCTGGGCGATCACCTGCCCGGTGAACACGTCCATCGCCGCGACGACCGAGACGGTGCCGTGGCGGACGTACTCGAACTCGCGGCGGGCGTCGCGGCCCGCCCGGGCGCGGAACTCGGGATGCTTGCGGCTTCTGGCCTGGATCCCGGTCTTCTCGTCGACCGAGAGCAGGAGCGTGCCGTCGGCGGGTCCGTCGAGGTAGAGCCGGCAGACCTCGCCGGCCTGTCGCCAAAAGTCGCGGGTGTCGGCACGGCCCAGCCAGCCGCGGACCCGGTGCGGGCGGACCTCGGCCTCGGCGAGAACCCGCCCGACGGTCGCCGGCGAGATCGACAGGCCGCGGCCGGCGAGGTGGCCGGCCAGCGTGCGCTGCGTCCAGACGCTCGCCCCGGACGGCGGGAGCGAGGTCGCGGTCGCGACGACCGCGAGCCGCGCCGACGGGCCGTGGATCGGCGGCCGGCCCGGGCGTGGCCGGTCGAACAGGCCCGGGATACCGCGCGCGGCGAACCGCACCGGCCACACCCGGGCCGTGGGCACCGAACAGCCCACCACCCGCGCGATCTCGCCGGGGCCCGCCCCGGCCCCGGCGAGCAGCACGATCCGCGCCCGCCGCACGAGGCGCTGCTCGCTGCTGCCCGCCGCGACGACCTGGTTGAGTTTCCGGCGTCGTTTGACGGTCAACGCCTCGGCGACCGTCCGCCAGCCACGGCCCATGAACCTGTCAGCACTCCTGAAGCCCCAGGTCACGGGCACGTACATCGGCCACCGGGGGCAGACGGTGAACCACGGGCCGTGCCCGGCGCCCCGATACCCGGCGCGGGCGGACAGCGTGATCCCACCACAGGTCACCGGGCGGTCAGACTGGCAGGCGTGCCAGTACCGACCAAGCGCCTCAAGGACCTCGTCGAGGGGACCGTGGACCACCGCGCCTCGCAGACCCACCCGGTCCTGCAGGAGATCACGATCCGGTGGCGCGGCGGGTTCGGCTACCTGAGCGCCTGGGCCGGCGAGGGCGACGACAACGACGAGGAGATCCGGCTCTGCCGGATCGAGTACCTCGGCGGCGAGGCCTGGGCGTTCGCCCTCTACGCCCCGGCCACCGAGGGCTACACCCCAGCCGCCCTGGTCACCGGCAGCCGGATCGGATCGCCCACCGAGGCGTACGACACCGCCGCCATCATCCACCTAACCGACTACCAGAAGTAACGATCAATCGGTATGCCTCGCGGCAAGGAACTACTGAGGCGCTGCACTAG
>NZ_JALKFW010000054.1:0-1638 GCF_023243055.1 Frankia sp. AgPm24
CAATGGCGCTTAGTTAAGCGGTCCGGGCAAGGATGATCTTCGGTGGCTGATCATGTCGGGTGTCGGTGTCTGTTGGGCGTTTGACCCGGTAGGCGTTGTGTCGGCCTCGTCTGATGGTGCGTGGGTATGTGCGGTGGCGGCGCGCAGGGTTGAGCCTTTCGGTGATCTCTGTGAAGGTTTCCCGGAGCGCGTGTGTGTGGTCGTCAGGGGGATAAATCCGCCTGGTCGGTGACCTGGCGGCGGATGACGCGTAGTGATCGCATGAAGGATAGTCTGTCCGGGTCGACGTCGGCTTCGTCGGCGGCCTCGCGCATAAGACTTCGGATTGCGTAGTGGCTGAGGAGAAGCGCCCAGATCTCCTGTTCCACCAGGTCTGGGAGTTGCGAGCGTAGGACGCGGGCTTCGCCTCGCTGGTGGGTTTTCACCTCATCGAAAATGTTTTCGATTTCCCAGCGCTCGTGATAGGCCGTGGCGAGTTCCACCGCGGGTATGTCGGTGTGGTCGAGGATGTTGGTGACCAGGCAGATCAGTTCTCCGGTTCCGGAGCCGGTGCGGTCGGGCACGGTGTATTCGATGACCCGGACTGGTGTCGCGGATTCCTCGGGAACGTCACGGCCGGCGCGGGCGTCGGCGATGAGCTGTTCCCGTCGTTTCCCGCCTATTTTCGGATTGATGATGATGGAGAGGTAGGAGCCGTCGGGGAGAGGTTGGATGACCGGTAGCGTGAGGTTGGACTTGACCCGCCAGAGTAGATCCGCGCCGGTGTCGAGTGCCTGGTGCCAGAGGTCGTAGCTGTAGAAGTTGCGGTCGGCGGTGAGGAGCATCCCTGGTTCGCAGGCATCGAGCAGAGTGGCAGCGAGTGCGCGTTCGTCGCTGGCACATGGGCCGACCGCGGCCGAGACGATCGCGTGCGTGCCGCATTCGGCGAGGGCGACGACATGGACCTGCGGCTGGGCGCTGGCCTTGTGTCCGTTGGTGTGGCGTCCGAACCTGGCAACGTTCTCGGCGGTGTCCGCCGCGTCGAGGAAGAATCCGTCGATCGCCATCAGTCGCCGGGAACGCAGCCATGCGCCCTTGGTACCTCGCCCCGCGACGGGCACGGCGACACGTTCGAACAGCAGCTTCAGTGGTGCGGCGCCGAGTCTGACTCGTGCCTGCGAGATCGCCCCGCTGGTCGGGACCTTCCAGTCACCCTTCCAGTTCCCCAACCATGTCAACGCACCGGCGAGTTTACGCATGACTTCTTCGTAGTCATCGTCGAAGAACAGGCACATAGCCATGGTGAAGTACACCATCACCCGGGCCGGTAGTAGCCTGACGCGCCGTTCCTGCCGTTTCGTCTCCACCAGCACCTCATCGACGAGGTCCCGGGGGACGATTTTGGCAAGCACGCCGAGCGAAATACGATCGGTGAGCCGCTCGTTTTCAACGGCTGGCAGTTCAACTACCTGACGAAGACGCACCACGGCAGGATTCTATCTTCTTGCCGGCCGAAATCGCGACAGGATCCATCCGTCGCCCACTGATCGACGTTGAGGAACTCTCCTGGATGCCGTGTTCGAAAGTTGACCGGAAAGGGATCGGGTGTTGGCGTGTTGGGATGGACGAACGCCCCTCCTCCTTAACCGAGTGGCATTG
>NZ_JALKFW010000055.1:0-1626 GCF_023243055.1 Frankia sp. AgPm24
CCCTACCCGTCAAGATGAGGTGAGTCAGGCGATGGCTATCATCTTATGACCTGGGCGGGTTGGGAGAGGAAGATCGTGACTGTGGTGGGGACGGCTGGGCGTGGCCTGGTCGATGATGTCGGTGTGGGCGAGAGTGAGGGTGAGGGTGGTGGTCGGCGGCCGGATCCGGAGGTCGAGCCGAAGGCGCGGCGGCGGTCGTTCTCGGCGGCGTACAAGCTGCGGATCCTGACCGAGTACGAGGCGGCCCCGGACGGGCAGAAAGGCGCGATCCTGCGGCGGGAGAATCTGTACTCGGCGCATATCGTGGAGTGGCGTAAGGCCCGGGAGGCCGGGGCGTTGGCCGGGTTGTCGAAACCGAAGGGCCGCCCACCGGTCGATGATCGGGACAAGGAGCTGGAGAAGCTCCGGGCCCAGAACGTGAAGCTGGAGAAGGAACTGGCGAAGGCCCAGTTCGTGATCGATGTCCAGGGAAAACTTGCCGCGCTCTTGGAGAAACTCTCCGAGGGCGCTCCCGAGGGGAACCCGACGCCGCCGAACACGCCGAACGGCTGACCGAGGAAGCCCTTGAGCAGCTGATCCCGAAGGTCGGGGCGGTCGCGGCGTGTCGGGCGGTGGGCCGGTCCCGGGCGACGCATTATCGGCGGCACCGGAAAAGTCCGGCTCCGCCGCGGCCGGCGCCGATCCCGCACAGGGCCCGGCGGCAGCCGGCGGCCCTGACGGCGGACGAGCGGGCCCGGGTCCTTGACGTGCTGCGCTCGCAGCGGTTCGTCGACGCCTCCCCGGACCAGGTGTGGGCGGCCCTGCTGGACGAGGGGGTCTACCTGGCGTCGCCGCGCACGATGTACCGGCTGCTCGCCGAGCACGGCGAGACCGGGGAACGCCGCCGCCAGGCCACCCACCCCGCCCATATCAAACCCGAACTCGTCGCCGAGAAACCCAACGCGGTGTGGAGCTGGGATATCACGAAACTGCACGGACCGAAGAAATGGACCTACTATCATCTGTACGTCATCCTCGACGTGTACAGCCGTTATGTTGTCGGCTGGATGGTCGCGGAGGTGGAATCAGCTGCGCTTGCGGAGGATCTCATCACTTCTACCTGCGCGAAACAGCAGGTGTCTCCGGAGCGGCTGACGATCCACGCCGATCGCGGCACGTCCATGACCTCGAAATCCGTCGCGTTGCTCCTCGCGGACCTCGGTGTCACCCGGTCCCATTCCCGCCCGCGGGTATCGAACGACAACCCCTATAGTGAATCCCAGTTCAAGACGCTCAAGTATCGACCGGACTATCCGGGCTCGTTCGAGAACCTGCAGACGGCCCGGGCCTGGTGCCGGCGCTTCTTCGACCATTACAACAACCATCATCGTCATTCCGGGATCGGGATGCTCACCCCGACAGTCGTCCACCACGGCCAGGCCGACAGCGTCCGTCAGGCCCGCGCCCAGGTCCTCGACGCCGCCTACGCCGCCCACCCGGAACGGTTCATCCGCCGACCCCCGACCCCACCGAAGCTCCCAGCACCCGCCTGGATCAACCGGCCACCCGACGAGGAGCAGCCAGACCCGGAACCGGCAAGTAGCTAGTTTTCGAACAACACTGCCTCAAACAGCTTGACGGGTTCCG
>NZ_JALKFW010000056.1:0-1622 GCF_023243055.1 Frankia sp. AgPm24
CCTCGGGCTTTCACCGGGGTGATCGTCTGTTGGGTTGCCGCAAAGAGGAAAGTGCTCCTGGCCAGGGAGGATCGGGCTTGTCGAGGGCCTGATCGATCCCGTACCAAGGAGCACCTTCGCGGTGAAGCTTACCGGTGTGTACCCGTCTGTCTTCGTCGACACCGCGGGGCGGGGTGTCGTGTCGTCGGCCGGGGGGCTGCTGCTGACCGAGACGGTCCGGGTGTCCGGGCTCGCTACCGGGTTGTCCGAGGCGCTCGCGCCGTGGCGTGCGCCGACGGCAACGCATGACCCGGCGAAAGTACTCCTCGATCTGGCGGTCAGCCTCGCGCTCGGTGGCGACTGCTTGGCGGATATCGCGCTGCTCCGGGCCGAGCCGGAGCTGTTCGGGCTGGTGGCCTCGGACCCGACGGTGTCGCGGGCCCTCGACCGGCTCGCTGGCGACGCCGACAAGACGCTGGCCGCGATCGACCGGGCACGATCGGCCGCACGCGCCCACGTGTGGTCCCACGCTGGTTCGCACGCGCCCGACCATCAGGTGTCAGCCGATGCTCCGCTGGTCGTGGACCTCGACGCCACCCTGGTCACCGCCCATTCGGAGAAAGAGGACGCCCGGGCGACGTTCAAGAAAGGGTTCGGGTTCCATCCGCTGTGGGCGTTCATCGACCACGGCCCAGCCGGTTGCGGTGAACCCGCGGCGGTGCTGCTGCGCGCGGGTAACGCCGGGTCGAACACCGCCGCCGATCACATCACCGTCGCCACCCGGGCGCTGGCCCAGCTCCCGGCCCGGCTACGCCGCTGCCGCAAGGTCCTGATCCGCGCCGACTCCGCCGGCGGCACCCACGCGTTCCTGGCCTGGGCGCACAGGCGCAGGCTGGCATATTCGGTCGGGTTCACCCTCCCCGACAACGCCGCAGACCTCATCGCCGGTCTCCCGGCGGCGGCGTGGACACCGGCCTACGACGCCGACCGGCAGCCCCGCCCCGGCGCGTTCGTCGCCGAACTCACCGGCCTGATGGACCTGGGCGGCTGGCCCCCGGGCCTGCGGGTCATCGCCCGCAAGGAACGCCCGCACCCCGGCGCACAGCTGCGGATCACCGACGTCGACGGGAACCGGATCACCGCGTTCGCGACGAACACCACCCGCGGGCAGCTCGCCGACCTCGAACTACGCCACCGCCGCCGGGCCCGCTGCGAAGACCGCATCCGCAACGCCAAAGACACCGGCCTGAGCAACCTGCCGCTCCACGACCTCGACCAGAACAGGATCTGGTGCGCCATCGTCGCGCTCGCCTGCGACCTGATCGCCTGGACCCAGATGCTCGCCCTCGCCGACCAGCCCGCCCGGCGCTGGGAACCGAAACGGCTACGCCACCGACTGTTCTCGCTGGCAGGCCGACTCGCCCACCACGCCCGCCGCACCACCCTGCACCTGCCCGCCCATCACCCCTGGGCCCCACTCGCCCTCCACGCGATCACCACCCTGCGCGCACTACCCGCCCCCGGATAACCCGCGGCCACAGACCTCCCACCCCACCAACCAGAAGGAACACCCCCGGACGTGGACCGGGCACCCCACCCCGCGCGACAGCCGGGGCACCCCGCCACGGCCACACCCAGACCAA
>NZ_JALKFW010000057.1:0-1581 GCF_023243055.1 Frankia sp. AgPm24
CGGAGCCTGTCAATCCCGGTGAGACATCAGGCTGCTTGGTTCGTGGGTAGCGCCTCCTCGGTCTCGATGATCGCTGGGGGCTGGTTGATCCACGCCCTGGTCGGCAGGGCGGGCGGGGTCGGTCGGCGGTGGAACCGCTCGGGGTGGGCGGCGTAGGCGGCGTCGAGGACCTGGGCGCGACGGGCCTGGATCTCGTGGGCGGTGCCGTCATGAACGCTGGCCGGGGTGTGCAGAGCGATACCCGAATGCCTGTGTTCGTTGTTGTAGTAGGCGAAGAAGACGTCGCAGAAAACGCGGGCGTCCTGGAGCGAACCGAAACGTCCCGGGAAAGCGGGACAGTACTTGAGTGTTTTAAACTGTGCTTCGCTGTAGGGGTTGTCGTTCGAGACGTGCGGACGGGAATGGCTCTGGTCGATGTTCAGGTAGGCCAGGAGAGCGGCGACCGGCTGGGATGTCATCGAGGTCCCACGGTCGGCGTGGACGGCGATCGGCCTGACCCTGCCGTTCGCGGCGACGGCGTGTTCGAGGAAGGCCTTCGCGAGTTCCCCGTTCTCGGTGGGATGGACCTCGAAGTGGATGGCTTTACGGGAGAATATGTCGAGGATGACGTACAGGTCGAAGTAGACGCCGCGGGCGGGTCCGGTGAGTTTCGTGATATCCCAGCTCCAGATTTCGTTGGGTCTGGTCGCGAGGAGTTCCGGTTTCTTCCGGGCGGGGTGGGTGGCCTGGGCCCGCCGCTCGACGGTCTGGGCTCGGGCCCGCAGCAGCCGGTACATGGTGGACACGCTGGCCAGGTAGACCCCCTCGTCGAGCAGGGTCGCCCAGACCTGGGCGGCGGACTTGTCGACGAACCGGTCGCTGTTGAGGAGTTCCAGGAGCCGTTCACGTTCGGTGTCGTCAAGCGCTGCCGGGTGGACGGCCGGGGTCCGTGACGGGATGTCCGTGGAGGGTGTGGGGTGGCGCCGACGGTACATTGTCGCCCGGGACAGTCCGAGCAGGTCGCAGGCGACTTTGACCGAGGTCAAGGGCACCAGCGAGGTGAACGCCTCGTCGACTATCTGCCGGGTTTCCTGCCGGAATCCGCGCTCTCGGAGATCAGTGCCAAGAGCGCGTGCGCTTTTCCCACGACTTCCAGCGCCGCTTTCGTTCGTGCCAGCTCGGCGGTGAGCCGTTCGTTCTCCCGCCGTAGCCGCTCGTTGTCGGCGTCTGTCTCGGCCGCCGCGGGCCGGCCGGCGGGCCTGCCCTCGAGGGCTTCGCGAGCCCCCTGTTCCTGTGCCTCGCGCCATTTCTGGATGTGGGAGTGGTACAGACCTTCCCGGCGCAGCAGGGCGCCTCGTTCGCCCGCACCGGTCAGGCCGTCGTACTCGTTCAGGATTCTCTTCTTGTAGGCCGCGGTGAAGGTCCGGCGCTTCGGCCGGTCCGACCGCGGTCCGCCTCGCGAGGAGCTCACCTCGCCATCCTCCTGCTTCGAGGAGGCCATGTCTGCCATGGTCAACGTCACTGGTCTGAAGATCCCGTCTCGCCCTACCGCTACACAGGTCTCAAAGATCCATCTGTCTCATGGGACTCTGACAGACAGGG
>NZ_JALKFW010000058.1:0-1576 GCF_023243055.1 Frankia sp. AgPm24
CCCCCTGGCCCCCCAGCACCACCCCACGACGAGCCGGAATCTCCTCCTTCGGCATCAGCGGCACCAACGCCCACATCATCATCGAAGAACCACCCACAGCCACCCCGGCCACCGTCACACGCCACGACGACAGGGCTGTCACCAGGCCGCGGCTCGCGGACGGGGCGGACGACCGGCTGAACTTCGCGCTGTCAGCCAGGAGCCCCGAGGATCTGCGCGCCGCCGCGCACCGGCTGCGCGCCCACCTGGTGGACCATCCGGAGGTCGCGCTGGCGACCGTCAGCCGCACCCTCGCCGACCGGCACCACTTCGCTCACCGCGCGGTGGTTCTGACGAACTCCCGTGGTGCCCTGCTGGCCGCGCTCAGCGCCCTGACCGATCTGCCGGTGTCGACGACGCGGGAAATCGTGGAACTCCCCGACGCCACCCTCACCCTCGGCCAGAAACACCCCGGCAGCGACCAACCCGTCTTCATCTTCCCCGGCCAAGGCTCCCAATGGCCCGGCATGGCCCTCGACCTCCTCACCACCAGCCCCGCCTTCACCGAACACTGGAACGCCGCCACCCAAGCCCTCGCACCCCACATCACCTGGAACCCCCACCACGCCCTCACCAACCCCGAACTCCTCACCCACCCCAACATCGTCCAACCCCTCCTCTGGGCCATCCAAACCAGCCTCGCCCACCTCTGGAAAACCCACGGCATCACCCCCGCCGCCGTCATCGGCCACTCCCAAGGCGAAATAGCCGCCGCCACCACCGCCGGCATCCTCACCCTCCACGACGCCGCCCACCTCATCACCACCCGCTCCACCCTCATCACCACCCTCAACACCCCCGGCGCCATGCTCACCATCAACCTCCCCCACACCCACCTCAACCTCCCCCCCCACACCGACATCCACATCGCCGCCATCAACAGCCCCACCAGCACCGTCCTCGCCGGAAACCCCCACCACCTCCAAACCTACGCAGACCAACACCCCACCACCTTCAGCCGCCTCATCCCCGTCACCTACGCCAGCCACCCCCCCCCCCCGGCCCCCCCCCCCCCCCCCCCCCCCCCCCCCCCCCGCCCCCCCCCCCCCCCACTTCCGGAGCTGGACGGGTACCGGTCGACGGGTGCGATCTCAAGCGTCGCGTCCGGGCGAATCTCGTATGTGCTGGGCTTGGAGGGCCCGGCGGTGAGTGTCGACACGGCGTGCTCGTCATCACTGGTGGCGTTGCACTTGGCCGCCCAGGCGTTGCGGGTGGGTGAGTGCTCAATGGCGCTGGCGGGCGGCGTGACGGTGATCGCTCACCCAGGCGTGTTCGTCGAGTTCTCCCGGCTGCGTGGCGTCGCCGCCGACGGCCGGTGCAAGGCGTTCTCGGATTCCGCGGATGGCATGGGCTGGGCCGAGGGCGCCGGAATGCTCGTGTTGGAGCGTCTGTCGGATGCGCGGCGGCTCGGGCATGAGGTCCTGGCCGTGGTCCGGGGCAGTGCGGTGAATCAGGATGGCGCCTCCAACGGACTGACGGCCCCCAGCGGTCCGTCGCAGCAGCGGGTGATTCGTCAGGCGTTGGCGAGCGCTGGGCT
>NZ_JALKFW010000059.1:0-1550 GCF_023243055.1 Frankia sp. AgPm24
CGCGACGTTGATCGCCGCGTTCACGTCCCTGTCGTGCGTCGACCCGCAGGCCTGGCAGGTCCATTCCCGGACCGCGAGCGGTTTCGGGCCGTCCTTCACCCCGCAGGCCGAACACACCTGCGACGTCGGCTCGAACCGGCCGATCCGCACGAACGTCCGCCCGTGCCGTTCGGCCTTGTACTCCAGCATGGCGACGAACGCCGACCAGCCGGCGTCGTGTACCGACTTCGCCAGCCGTGTGCGCGCGAGCCCCTTCACTGCCAGGTCCTCGACGGCGACCGCTTGGTTCTCGCGGATCAGTTTCGTGGAGAGCTGGTGGTGGAACTCGCGGCGCGCGTCGGCGACCCGGGCATGCTCCCGGGCGACCTTCACCCGGGCCTTCGCTCGGTTGCGGGAGCCCTTCTCCTTGCGGGACAGCGTGCGCTGCGCGCGGCGCAGCCGTGTCTCCGCGCGGCGCAGGAACCGCGGCGCGTCGACCTTCCGACCGTCGGAGAGCACCGCGAAGTGACCGAGCCCGAGGTCGATACCGATCTCGCCAGTTGTCTCCGCCGGAGTATCCACCGGCCCGGCTTCGACGACGAACGACGCGAAGTACCGGCCGGCGCTGTCCCGGATCACTGTCACCGACGACGGCACCGACGGCAACCGGCGCGACCAGCGCACCGGAACATCGCCGATCTTCGGGAGGCACAGTTTCCCGCCGGGGGTGATCGACCAACGGGCGTTCGCGGTGAACCGGACCGTTTGCCGGGTGTCTCGCTTCGACTTGAACCGCGGCGGACCCATCCGGGGGCGTTTCCCGGCCAGCCCGTCGAAGAAGTTCCGGTAGGCCGCGTCGAGGTCGCGTAGGGACTGCTGAAGGATCACCGCGGACACCTCGGCGAGCCAGGCCCGTTCGGGGGTCTTCTTCGCCTCGGTGATCAGCAGCTTCGACAGGTCCCCGGTCCTCGGGAATGCCAACCCCGCCGCACGGGCGTCCTCCCGGGCGCGCAGGCCGTCGTTGTACACCACCCGGGCGCACCCGAACGCCCGGGCCAGCGACTCACGCTGACCCGCCGTCGGGTAGAGCCGGAAGCTGTACCGAAGCTGCACAGCCCAAGTCTACCCTTGGTCTATGGCCACTGATCTCAACATTCGCACTGGCAGGCACTGCGTTTTCGCATTGCACGCCCACTTGGTTTTCGTCACGAAGTACCGGCATCGCGTCTTCGACGATCAGCACCTCACCCGCCTGGAAGAGATCATGCGGATGGTGTGCGTCGACTTCGAGGTCGAGCTGGTCGAGTTCAACGGCGAACGCGACCACGTCCACCTCCTCGTCAACTTCCCGCCGAAGGTCGCCCTGTCTCGGCTGGTCAACAGTCTCAAGGGGGTGTCGTCGCGGCGGATGCGCCAAGAGTTCCCCGAGCTGGCGCAGCACTACTGGCGGGCGAACCGGCTGTGGTCGGGTTCCTACTTCGCCGGATCGGTCGGTGGCGCGCCGCTGGACGTGCTCCGCCGGTACATCGAGGACCAGGCCCGTCCGGTCTAGGGCACGCTCAGGCCGCAGG
>NZ_JALKFW010000060.1:0-1347 GCF_023243055.1 Frankia sp. AgPm24
AACAACCTGGCGACGTTCCTGTCGGAGGTGGGACGGCGGGCGGAGGCACTCGCCCCAGCCCAGGAAGCCGTCAACCTCCGCCGGCAGCTGGCCGCCGACAGCCCCGACGCCTACCTCCCCAACCTCGCCGGATCGCTGAACAACCTGGCGAACCGCCTGTCGGAGGTGGGGCAGGATGGGGAAGATCTGGCCGCCGGGTTGATCTCCGAGTTTCCGGTGAGGTGGGGACAAGGGTTTCTGCTGTGCCGTCGGGCTGCTGTCACAGAACGCCCTTTCCCTCGGCGCGCAGCTGATGCGATCGCCGCGCTGGAAATCCTCGATGGCGAGGATGCCCCCGAGGCCCTCGCTGAGGTGCACGGCATGCTGCGGGAACTGCTGAGTGCGAACCCAGCCAGCTTTGACCAGTTTTGGACTGCGGTACATCCCGGTGGCTATCCGGGCTGGCTGGTGCTGCCCGACGCTGTTCTGCGACAGGTGGTCGACTGGCTGAATGCTCCGACCATCCGGGAGTCCGCCGCCTACCTGGAGAGCCATCGTGACCTGCTCGGCCCGGCGGGCGTGGTCGCCCTCGACGAGATCGGTCTGAGATTTCCGCACGAGCCGCGGATTGAGGCGCACCGCCAACTACTCGCCACCGCCATCACCGAAGGTGTCGGTGCTGCTTACGCCCCACTACTGGCCAGCGATGTTCCTTAGGCCCGGATACGTCATCTGATGAAATCAACATCGATCACCTGGTAGAAGTCCTGGCCGGCGCCAGCGATCTCCAGACGCCGAATGGCACGTGATATCCCTGCCGCTACGGAAGCAGGCGCGAGCGCTCGGCCGGATTCCGCGGTAGGAGGTCGTCCGCCGACCAGCACAGCTGGGTCAGATGCTCGGGCTGACCCCGGCATCCACCGCCGGGGAGGCGCCGGGACCGGGCAGCACGTCGATCGTGTCGGCGCGAATGGGCTCGCCGCACCGCTCACAGCGGGGGGCGGCGGGCGCGATGTGGCCGCATGGCCGGTGCTGGTAGAGAACGGGCGGGCCGGCCGACCCGGCGAGCCACCGGTCGCCGAAGCGGGCCATGGCGATCAGGACATCGCACAGGTCGACCCCCTCTGCGGTGAGCACGTACTCGTACCGCCTGGGCCGGACCGAGTATTCGCTGCGGGCGAGGACACCGCTGGCGTCGACGATCCCCGCACGGTTCGCCTATGTCGCCCTCGACGGCACGCCCCGCGTAGTGCCGACCTGGTTCCACTGGACCGGCGAGGAGCTGGTGACGTTGACATCCTCCCCGGCCTGAAGACCGGGGATTCCTACCCTCGCGGGCAGGTTTTCCTGTTTCACTGACAGACGCCT
>NZ_JALKFW010000061.1:0-1339 GCF_023243055.1 Frankia sp. AgPm24
AGGTGGTGGGCGAGGAGTGCGCCGAGGGTGCCGGTGCCGCCGGTGATCAGGACGGTGCCTTCGGGGTCGAACGCCGGACCGTCCGCGGGCAGAGCCGCTCGCCGGGCCAGCCTGGGTACCCGAATCCGCGCGTCGCGGATGGCGAGCTGCGGTTCACCGCTGGCCAGCCCGTCCACAAGCGCCTGCCCGGACGACGAGGCGGCCCCGTCGCCGTTGCCGAGGTCGGCGAGGACGAACCGGTCCGGGTGCTCCGCCTGGGCTGAGCGGATCAGCCCCCAGACGGCCGCGTGGGCGAAGTCGCGCACGGTCCCGTCGGCGTCGGTTCCCTCCCGGGTGACCAGGACGAGCCGGGAGTCGGCGAAACGCTCCTCGGCCAGCCACTGCTGGACGAGCCGCAGCACCGCCTCCACCGTGCTGTGCGTCGCCGCGACGACGCCGTCCGTGTCGCCCGCGCTGCTGGTGTTGTCCGCGCTGCTGGTGTCGACCGCGCTGCTGGTGTCGACCGGGTCCGTCGGCGCCGGCGCGCCCGCTGTCGTGAGTGCCGCGGGCGCGACGATGACGGTTGAGGGGACGGGCGCACCGGCCTCGAGAGCGGACAGCAGGGCCGCCAGATCCGGGTAGGCGGTCCCGCCGGGCACGTCGAGGCCACTGCCGTTCCCCCCGTCCGAGGGGCCCACGAGTTCGGCGATGCCGGTGTCGGATGCCGCGGGCAGCCGGCCGTCGGGCAACGCGACCCATTCCAGGCCGAACAGCGAATCCCGCAGCGGGTCGGCGTCGGCGCCGCGCAGCGCGTCCAGGGAGATCGACCGGATGGTCAGCGTGTCGATCGAGGCGACCGGCGCCCCGGTACCGTCCGCGAGGGCGAGCACGGCGGTGTTCGGGCCGGTGAGCGTCAGGCGCACCCGCAACGTGGTGGCCCCTGTCGCGTACAGCGCGACGCCGGACCAGGCGAACGGCACGCGCGGACCGGGGGCATCCGCGTCCACGGCCGTCTCCGGGTCCACGGCCGTATCGCCGTCCACCGCGGCGTCGGTGACCAGGACGAGGGGATGCAGCGCCGCGTCGAGCAGGGCCGGATGGATACCAAAGGCGTCCACGTCATCGGCGAGCTCGTCCGGGATGCGTACCTCGGCGTAGATCTCCGCGTCCCGTCGCCAGATCGCCCGGACTCCCTGGAAGGCCGGTCCGTACTGGTAGGACCGCGCGGCGAGCCGCTCGTAGGCGTCGCTCACATCGAAGGGGACGGCCCCCGGCGGCGGCCAGGCGCTCAGGTCGAAGTCCTGCGGCTGGGCGGTGGGGCTGGTGGTGAGGGTGGCGGTGGCGTGGGGGGTCCGGTGAC
>NZ_JALKFW010000203.1:0-117952 GCF_023243055.1 Frankia sp. AgPm24
GCGTCTGTCAGTGAAACAGGAAAACCTGCCCGCGAGGGTAGGAATCCCCGGTCTTCAGGCCGGGGAGGATGTCAAACAGGACGTGTGTTGTGGCGGTCGAAGCCGCGGGAGATGGGGAAGGATCACGCCATCGCTCCCGTCGGCCGGGTGTGCTGCACGGTGAACCCATGAGCAGTCAGATCTCCGACCGCCGGTCGGTCGAGGGGGCCGGCGCACCGGCGACGACCCTGCTGCCGGTGATCGCCCTCGCGTCGGGGACGACCGCGCTCGTGACGAGCGAGTTCCTTCCCGCAGGTGTGCTGCCGACGATGGCCTCGGACATCGGTGTCAGCGACGGTGTCGCTGGCCTGGCGATCGCGGTCACCGCGATCGCCGGTGCCGTCACCGCCCCCACCGTCGCGCTTGTGCTCCCGCGAACCAGTCGGCGCACGGTGCTCGTCGCGCTCCTGGCCGCCGGAGCGGTCGCCAATCTCGCCGTGTCACTCGCCCCGGACTTCGCCGTCCTGTTGCTGGGACGGCTCCTGCTCGGCATCGCACTCGCCGGCTTCTGGTCCTTCGCCTTCGGGGTGGGGACGACGGTTCTGCCCGGCAGGCCGCGGGTCGTTTCGACCGCGCTCGCGTTCGGGGTGAGCCTCGCGACGGCGCTGGGCGTGCCGCTCGCCGCGCTCGTCGGCAACGGCGTCGGCTGGCGGGCCGCGTTCGCCGGTGCGAGCGCCCTCTGCGTCCTCGCCGCGGTCTGGCTGGCTTGTGTCCTGCCACCGGTTCCGGCGCATCCGTCGGCCGGCCTGCCGATGCTGCGCAGGGCGGTCGGGAACCGGCGGCTCATGGCGGGAATCGGATGCGTCGGCCTGGTCGCGTTCGGGAACTTTGCCAGCTACCCCTACATCAGGCTCGCCATCGAGCGGGTGGGCTCCCAGCACACGACCTGGCTGCTGGTCGCCTGGGGCCTCGGTGGCATGGCGGGCAATGTCCTTGCCGGCGCGTTCGCCGCGAGACTGCGCCTGCTTGCGGCTGCGGCGCCGGTCCTGCTGGGTGCGGGCCTGCTGGTCACCGCCGTGGCAAACTCCTCCAGCCTGCTCGCGATCGGGATCGTGCTGTGGGGTTTCGCGTTCAACATGGTCCCGGTGGCCACGCAGCTGTGGGTCAGCCGGGTCGAGCCAGACAGCGTCGAGTCAGCGGTGTCGCTCCAGGTCACAGCGTTCCAGGTGGCAATCACAGCGGGCGCTGTGGTCGGCGGAGCGCTGCTCGACGCGCGGGGCGCGCAGTTCCCGCTACTCCTGGGTGCCGTAGCAGCACTGGCCGGTGGTGTCGGCTTCGGACTCCTACGCGTGCCACGTCGAGGGGTAGGTCGATGGTGGTGACCGGGCTGCCGAGCGACGGCCCTGGTCGGGCGGCGTGATTCGGGCCGGCCTCACGTCGTGTGCAGCCGTCCGATCGTCGCGATCGTGACGTCGTCCTCCGGGCAGATCCACACAGGGCTGCCGTCGGACCCGACGGCGCGGAGCGGATGACCGCGCGGATGCCGTGGGCAGGTGGGAACGGGCTGGTGGCGAGCTTCGATGAGGATCGCTTGGAGCTGGTCGGCGACCTTCCAGGTGGCGTCGGTCGCGGAGTCGTCGGCGTCCACCGAGAACTCCTCGCTCGATGGTCCCGTACGCACTCGGACCACACCTGCCGGCTCGACCGAGACCGTCTCGTCGGCGTGCGGCCCGAGATCACGCCATATTTCTGCTGTCAGGTCGTGGAGACTCGCCATGTGGGTGCGCCTATCAGACGTAGGTGATGGTGAAGTTGAAGACGAAACCGAGGTTGTAGGTGGCGTTCCCCCGCTTCCAGGTCAGACCCCCGGAAAGCTGGTAGTTGCCCTTGTTGTTGATCTTCTTGTTGCCTGGGAAGGAGGCGTGGAAGCCGTAGCAGGGGCTCACGCCGGTTTTTGAGTAGTGGGTAGCCGGCACCAGCCCGCCGTTGTTGTAGATGTTGGCCACGGCCTGGCCCACGAGCACCCCCCCCTGACAGAGAGCCGAGTTGACATTGTATCGCCAGGAGAAGGTCCCGGGTGACTCGTAGTTGTACGCGGCTTGGAGACTGCCGTTCTTGTCGGACTGGGCGAACGTCCGCGCCTGCGGGGTGAACACCTTGCGGGCGTACGTCGACTGGGCCACCGGCGTCGCCTGGAGAGTGCCGTCGCTTACGGTGAGCTCGGTCGAGAAGGACGTCACGGTCGGTGCGTAGGAGCCGAGTTGCTGCGTGTCGTGGCTGAGTCCGGGGCTGCTGAGAACCACCAGGCAGACGAGTGCTGCCGGCAGCAGGAACGTGCGGGAGTAATGAATGACGCGCATGAGATCGCTTCCCGTTCGGTCGAGGGCGGACGTTGCCCGAAGTAATCTCGGTCGGAGATGGGTGGTTGCGTCTGCACATATTTCGAGGGTGCCGGTTATGCTGGTGTCCTTTCCGGCCCGGGGTGTCTGGACGATGGCGGAGTACGCATGCTCCCTACTGCTCAACCCGCCCCAAGAAAACCACGGAAAAGATGTTCCGGGCAACCGATTTCCTGGTCTTCGGCCGGCGTCGCGTCGAGGTTGCTTCGGGCTGCTCCAGATGCGCGACCAGGGCGCACTGGACGATCAGCCAGGTCCACCGGCCGGGTGCGGTTTCCCGCCCGAGCATTTGCCGGCTCCGCCTCGATCACCAACGGAAGGCGACGCTCGACCGCGGGAAGACCCAGCCGTCGTGGCGCACGGTCACGGGCGGGCGGGCGAGGAGATCAAGAGGGGCGACACGCTGTGTAGCGGTTCGGCGCATTCGATTTTCGGCACGTTCTGCGACCAGGCGTATTACCCTTGCCTTGAAGCAACTATCGGCCGGCCATACGCTCTGTACGTCCACGGTGGTTCCGACACCACGGGCGCGGTCCGGAGCGTGGAGACGATCGCCACCGGTCTGAAGTGGAAGCGCCTGCGTGAGCCCCTGTCGATCGTCGGCGAGGTGGACGCCACGGGCCACGAGGCCTGCTGGGAGCTCGGGGCCACGGTCGCGGCCAGCCTGATGTCCGCGTGACCTGGACCCCTCTGGTCGCCCCCGTCGTCGGCGTGGCTGCTAGGGGGCGAGTTCGTCGATCGTCAGGCCGACGTCGTGGAGAATGCCGCGCAAGGTGCCCTTGGCCAGATCGCGGGTGCCGTGCACCGGGACCGTCGTGCCACGCCCGTCCGGGTGTCGCATGATGTGATGGCTGCCGTTGACCCTCGCCACCTTGAAGCCGTGCCGCTCCAGTGCCTGGACGACTCGGATGCCTCGGACGGAGGGGACCGGAGGCATCAGGCCGCTACGGTGACGGACAGCTCTCGGGGAACCCCGAACTCCTCGATCAGGCCGACAAGCGCCTCGCGCAGGTCGTCCACTGCCTCCTGCTCCGTCGCGCCCTCGCCGTGGGCGCCCACACCGGGACGCAGCTGGGCATGTGCGCACCAGACGCCGTCCTCGTCACACTCGACGGTGATCGGGACGGTGACCGTGGTGGTGCGCGACGCCGCCATGCACCCACGATATCGCGGACGCAGCCTTCAACACTGATCGCTCGCCGCGATCCGCGCTGCTCGCCTGGAACTCGGCGTCACCACCGGGTCGCGGACAGCGTGGCCTGGGGTTGGCTACGATGACCAGGTGTTTGCCGGTTCACCCGGGGACGACGATGTGCCGATGCCTAGTGCGATCGTGGCGGAGTGTCCGTTCTCCTGGTCGGTGGCGGATCGGCTGGCCGAGGCGTCGGCGCGGGCGACGACTGCGCAGCACCGGCGTCGCCTGGCCGATCTCGCGGCAGACGCCCCCGCGGTGGACGTGCTCGTTGTCTGCCAGGGCGATGCCTGTGCCCCGAATACTCTGCTGGGCGAGGACGGACGCTGGTCGGGGCATGTGGACCTCGGCGCGCTGGGGGTGGCGGACCGGTGGGCGGATCTAGCGGTCGCCACCTGGAGCACCGAGTGGAACTACGGCCCCGGCTGGGAGCACGTTCTGTTGGATGCCTATGGTGTCGCGCCGGACGATGACCGGACCGCCTTCTACCGTCGGCTCTGGGAGGTCGGTCCCTGACATGTCGCTGCCAGACCCCGGCGTTGGAAAGGGCCTCCCGTAGGCAGCGGCGACGAGCTCTCGCGACACGTAGTGTGACCGCGCGACGTACACGACTTTCCGCAAGTTCTGCGACCAGATCTACTACCCGGTGCTTGAGGCGACCGTCGGCCGGCCGTATGCGCTGTACGTCCACGGCGGCAGCGACACGACCGGCGCGGTCCGGAGCGTGGAGACGATCGCCACCGGCCTGAAATGGAAGCGCCTGCGCGAGCCCCTGTCGATCGTCGGCGAGGCGGACGCCGCGGTGCGCGAGGCCTGCTGGGAGCTCGGGGCAACGGTCGCCGCCAGCCTGATGCTCACGTGATCTGGACGGGCCAGGACTCAGGGCTCCACCCGCCTGCCCAGGTCCAGTGGCCAGCCGCCCGGAGTCCCTCGGGGCGCGGCGGATCTGGCTGACCATCGGCCCCGATGTTGCCCCCGTGCGTCTGCTTGAGGACCTACGTCCCCAAACGCATCCCGATCGTGCAGCGATCGATGTGGTACGCAAGTCGAGAAGGCTTTGCGGCGGACGTCAGTGCGCCTTCGTGGAGGAGGCCCTCTGGCTGGGCAGGGCTGTCAGATGCGCACGACCGCGATGGTGCGCCCGGTGGGGCTGATGGCGATCTGGGTACCCAGCTCGGTGCTGACGCGTTTGCGTTCGGCGGGTCGCTGATCGAAGATCACGAGGTGGCCGGTGGCCAGTCCGAGGCGTAGCAGGTAGCCGTCGAGCTGGCGGATGCCGGCCTGGGTCGGGTCGGCGTCGCCAGGGCGGTGGGTCTTGACCTCCAGCGCCTCGCGCTGGACAGTAGCCCTGCCGTCGGGCCCGGTGTGGCTCCAGCGGATGAGTAGATCCATGGCGCCGCGGCCCACACCGTACTCGCGGTCAACGAACCCGCTGCCATTGATAGCGCGGTCGAGGTATCCAAGCAGCGTGACGTGGGGGGTCACCTCGCGGTAGGGCTCGTCGGCCGCAAGGACGTCCTCGGTCCGGTGCCAGAACTCGGTGAAACGTTCGAGCAGTCCGGGTAGGTCGAGGCGGCCGTCGGCGAGAACAAACGAACGTGGCTGTGGTGCGCCGGCAACGCCGTCGAACAGTCCATCGGCGAGAACTCGTGTGATCACATTGCGGTATATCGGGTTGGCGATCTCGACCGTCGACGCGGTCCGTCGGACGAGGCCGAGGTCGGTGGTGTAGGCGAGGTCGTCGGAGAAGGGATCGAACCTGACCTCCGTGCCGGCGAGAACTGGTTCGATGATCCGCTGTACGTGGGGGTCACGGAGCCGGTCGAGCAGGGAGTCCAGATGAGTCTCGCGCGCGACGATGAGTCGTTCTTCGGCCTCGTCGACATGGTCGGCAGTGATCGTCGTCGTCGTGGGGATCTTCATGCGATCGACGATCTCGTGGGCGAGCGCGTTGACGAGCCAAGGCTGGCCCATGGTCAGGGCGTAGGCGTATTCCACGGCCTGGAGGGTGAAGTTCTGGCCGGTGTCGGCGGTGTGCTGCTGGTAGAGGGCGCGGACCTCGTTGAGGGTGAAGTCGTTCAGCCGTAGCGAGATCACCTTGATATTGAATGGGCTGGGCGAGGTGAGCCTGGTCGAGTCGCCACCTGACGCGATTTTATAATCGCGGACGTCGCGTAGGCCGCAGAGCGCGATCGAGGAGGGGAAGCCGGAAGGCCGGTCGCGGTAGCCGTCGCGCAGCTGGCCGAGGACGCTGAGCAGGGTCTGTCCGCTCAACGCGTCTATCTCGTCGAGGAACAACACCAGCGGTTTCGGGCATGCCTCGGCCCAGGCGGCAAACGCTTCGGACAGGAGCGCCTCGTCCCAGCTGTCCGGCCATGGTGGCGGACGCAGCTCGGCTGGCAGGTTGGTCCGTGCGGTGCGCCGAGCGCGTCCGAGGATCGCCCGGGTGGCGGCGCCGATGTCATCCGGCCAGGGACGCCCGGCCTCCATCGACAGCACGACCGCCGCGTAGCGACCACTCGCGGTCAGGTCGGTGGCGAGGGCCTGCAGAGCTGTCGTCTTGCCGGTCTGGCGCGGGGCATGCAGGACAAAGTAGTTCTCCCTCGCGACCAGGTCGGGCACCTCGGGGAGCCGTGCGGATGCCGGGATCATGAAGTGCTTGCCTGGTACGCACGGCCCAGCCGTGCCGAACGTGCGAGCCACCGCCCATTCTCCGCCCGTCGGGGTGACGCATGATGTGGAGGCTGCCGTTGGCCCGAGCCGCCTTGAAGCCGTGGCGCTCAAGCGCTCGGACGACGCGGATGCCTCGAGCGGATGGAACCGAAGGCATCAGGCTGCCACAGTGACGGACAACTCCCGGGGAACTCCGAACTCCTCGATCAGGCCGATGAGCGCCTCGCGCAGGTCGTCCAGCGCCTCCTGCTCGGTCGTGCCTTCGCCGTGGGCGCCGACACCTGGACGTAGCTGAGCATCCACGCACCAGACGCCATCCTCGGCACGCTCGACGACGATCGGGACGGTAACCGTGGTGGTGCGTGACGCCGCCATACATCCACACTATCGCGGACGCCGTCCTGGGCCGGATCGCTCGCCGCGGCCCGTGAAGCCGCCAGGACCTCGACGCCACCGCCGCCACGTCAAGCGCTACCGCCGGAGCTAGGAGTATTGCGCGCAGGTCACCCGCATGGAACGGGGACACGGTCGTGATCACGTAGTGGCGGACAGTTCGAGTACCTCCTTCATCTCCTTAATGCCGTGTGCGGTGCGGGCCTCGATCAGGGGCGCCAGGCTGTCGGGGAGGAGGTCCGTGATCCAGCGGAGTCGGCTGTGCCCGTCGCTGTCGGGCAGGACCTGGAAGGACGCGTGGTGGTGACGCAGGGGTGGGCGGGCGCCCTCGATGACCGCGTAGACGAGCCGGCGTTCCTCGTCGTCGACGGTGACGATGAGTTCCCGCACCAGGTGCCCGTCCGGCATGGTCAGTGTTCTGACGTCTCCGTCGAGGCTGACGTTCAGCACGCGTCCCGGTAGTAGCCGTCGATGCACCGCTCCCACGTCGCGCAGCGCGTCCCACACTTCCTCCGCAGGCAGGGCGACAACGACTTCATGCTGGATAGAAGCGATGTTGATCTCCTGTTCAGGGGTGGTGTAGTACAGAGGAAATCCTCGAAAGCATATCGGCCGGCAAGTGTGCGGGGTAACTGGTCAGGTAACGCTTTGATCTTGTTTTAGCTGGTTGCGGGTATCCAGGGGCCGCGAGGCTGATGCCGTAGCTGACCGGAGATCGCTACGTCAACGGCCACCCTCCAACGTCGCGAGCAGGGCGGCCAGCCGGGTGGCGCGGGTCGACGGGTTCGAGGCCGTCAGCCGGCGGTGCAGGTGGGAGTAGCGATCGGCGCCCGGTCAGGGCGACAAATGCGGCGCTGGCCGTGGTGGATGCCGCCAGCGCGGCGGCCAGGTCGTCGGATCTGGGCGTCCGCCGCCCCCGGGTAGGCCCGGTCCCAGCGTCCGCCCGCCTGCGCGCGCTCGACCTCGGCCCGGCCCCGAGGCCGCATCCGGCCCTCGTCGATCAGCCGCGCCGCCAGGGTGGTGTTGCGTTGCGACCACAGTGACGCCTTACGGCATGGGGTGAAGCGGATCTGGAAGGTGGCGGCGTCCCGGCTCTTCTTCTGCCCATCGATCCAGCCGCTGCACAGCGCCTCCTCGAGCGCGAGGTCGTAGCGCAACGATGCCGGCGACGTGGTGCCTTTCTTGGCCAGGACCAGCCAGACGTCGTCGGAGACGTCCTCGTTCGCGTCGAGCCAGGAGCGCCACGCGACGCGGTCGGCGACAGTCAGAATTTCCGGCGCGACGACGGTCCGCCTGTGACCAGGGCGGTACGGGACAAGCCGTCGGTGAGGTACTTCCATGGGTCAGACGGCACGCACCACCCGGAACGCACCCTTCCGCACCTCCTGGCGGGAGGGGGCCTTCGCGGCGGTGATGTCATGGAATACACCGCTTCGGCGGGCGTCGTGTGAGAGCATGGCGCCGAGGAAGTGGGTGTCGGCGCCGTGGTCCGGGCCCGGGCGGGAGCGGGGTGCGCAGGATCCGGCGGCTGGCGTTGTCCGTAGTACGGCGCAGGATGCGCTACAGCATCACAATCATGGGGCTCACCGCGGTCGGGGTAGGAATCCTTCTGTGGGCGAAGGCCACCGATGACACGTTCTTGTCGGACCTGCTGATGAACCTCGGCGCGACCGCCGTCGGCGCGGTCGTCACCGTACTGGTGCTCCAACCGCTGATCGAGCGGGCGCAGACACCCGAGGTCGTCGTGCACCTGACCTTCCCCCAGCGTCGGTTCCTCAACGCGATGTCCGACACCGCCGACGGAATCAAGATCATGGGGGCCTGGCCGTATGGGATGGAGCCGGTGCACCGGAGCGAGTTCCTGGGCGTGATGCACCGGGCCATCGATGCCCGGGTTCTGGTGCAGATTCTCGTCCTGGACCCGTCGAGTGACGCGGCCCGGCAGAGAACCTCCGACATGGGTGGTCGTCACGACGCCCGGGCCGCGATTTTCGGCGTCCTGCTCGCGTTCCACGACTGGTCGGAGACGTTGTCGGTGAGCACCGCGCACACCTTCGAACTGAAGGTCTTCTCCGCGCTTCCGCCGGCCCGGCTGTACCTGGCCGGGAACAAGGCGATCTGTTCGTTCTTCGGCGACTCCGACAACCGCGACGGCAGCAATGTCCGCCATTACGAGACCAGCGTGCTCGGTGGCCTCGGCTTCTACGTCAACGCCGCGTTCGACCAGCTGTGGGACAGCCCGGAAACGATTACTCTCGATGAACACTGGCGTCTCGGCCTGATCGTGGACTGGCCGGCCGCCGCTCCGGCCGACTTCGAGGCCGACCGGCGGTCCGCCTACGTCGTGGACGGCGGCGCGCTGTTTCTCAGCGACCAGCAGCTATTACACGACCTCGCCCAGATCGGTGCCGGCAACACCGGCGGTCGCGCGGAGGTCCCGGTCCGGCTGCCCCGCCGGGTCGTCGGCTTCGACTGGGACGGCCACCGGCCGCTGTGTCTCGCCGCGTTCGACCGCGGTCGCGACCCGCGCGCTGTCGGCGTCACCACCGCGATGGACTCCAAGTACGGCGCCGAAGGCCCGGTCCGTCGCTCCCTGTTGGAGATCCGGCCAGACACCTCTGTGTGATTTGTGGCAGGCCATCAGATCCTCACGGCTGTGACGGGGGCGGTCCGGCGGCACCAGACAGCTCACCCGCGCGGAACCGGCCGCCGACAACCTTCTGGGCGCGGAAGAGGACCGCGGCGAAGGCGAGCAGGCCGAGGGCGCGCAGGTAGACGGTGCCCTCGCGGTGGACCAGCGGGGAGGCCAGCACCGCGCAGGACAGCGCGCCGAGCGCCGGGGCCCAGGTGGGGGCGCGGTAGGCGCCCGGCGGGGCGGGCTCGCGTCGCAGCACCAGCGCGCTGACGTTGACGACGAAGAAGACCAGCAACAGGAGTACGACGGTGGTGTCGGCGAGGCCGGCCAGCTGGCCGGTGCTGGCCAGCGCGACCGCCAGGGCCGTCACGAAACCGATCGCTGTCAGCGGGGTGCGTCGGCCAGGCAGGACCCGGGCGAAGACGGCCGGGATCGAGCCCTGAACGGCCATGCCGTAGACGAGACGGGAGGTCATCACCATGTTCATCAGGGCGGTGTTGGCGACCGCGACCAGCGCGACCGCGGCGAACAGCTTCGACGGCACCGGCACGTCGGAGGCCTTCACCACTTCCAGCAGCGGGGCACCGGAGCCGGCGAGGATGCCGGGATCGACCAGCATCGCGCAGGTGAACGCGACGAACAGGTAGACCGTGCCGGCGATGAACAGGCCGCCGAACAGCGCCCGGGGCAGGTCCCGGCGTGGCCGGCGGGCCTCCTCGACGAGGTTCACCGAGTTCTCGAAGCCGAGCATCGCGTACAACGCGAGTGTCGTGCCCGCGAGCAGGGCGAGCGGGGCGGACCCCTCGGTACGCAGTTCGAAGGCCCGTCCCGGTTCGCCCGCGCCGGTGGCCAGTGCGTCCACGCCGATCCCGACGATCAGCAGCAGTCCGGCCAGTTCGATCACGGTGAGCACCAGGTTCACCCGGGCCGACTCCTCGATCCCACGGGCGTTGAGGACCGCGGTCAGCAGGATGAACACGACCGAGACGACGACCGTCGGAGCCGTCATGAACTCCGCGAGGTATTTGCCCCCGATGGCCCGTGCGGCCGTGGCGGTGGAGGTGATACCGGCGGACAGCACGGTGAAGCCGACCATGAAGGTGAGAAACGGACGGCGGAACGCCTCGTTGGCGTAGAGCGCCGCGCCGGCCGCCCGGGGGTACTTGCCGACAAGCTCGGCGTAGGACGTCCCGGTGAGGAAGGCCAGGGCGAAGGCGATCAGGAACGGTGCCCAGATCATCCCGCCGACGTCGGCGGCGATCTGCCCGGTGAGCGCGTAGATTCCCGATCCGAGAACGTCACCGAGGACGAGAAACAACAGCATCCGCCCACTCAGGACGCGGGCCAGGGCGGGTTGGGTGGCGTGTTCCGTTCGCCCGGTCACCGCCGTCTCGTCCTCGGTCGCGCCGCCCCCGCGGGCCTGGCCGGCTGCCGTCCGGCTGGCAGCGCTCGGACGCCCGTTCATCATGTGGCCGCCCCTGATCCGTGGGCTGGTCGCTGCCCGCCACGCCGTCGGGAGCGCCGGGCCGACAGCCCCCGGGCCGAATACTGACACCGTGGCCGCCAGCTCGCCTGTTGGCGCCCGCCCTGCTCATGCGGCCCTGCTCATGCGGCCCTGCTCATGCGGCCCTGCTCATGCGGCATGGCGCAGACCTGGCAGGAGCAGGCACAGCGCGGCCGCGACGGCGGCCGTGGCGGCGAAGGTGCCCACCGCCCAGGCACCGGACACGTGCTGGACAAGCAGCCCGGCGGTCAGCGGCGCCAGCGCCGCCAACGCGGTCGTCGCCATCACCACGGTGTTGATGACCCGGCCGCGCATCTCCGCCGGGGCGCTGCGCAGCGTCACGGCGAACAGCGCGGCGTTCACGGCCGGCGCGAGCAGCAGCGCGATGGCGATCGGCGCCGCGACCAGCGGCGACGGGAGCAGCGGTGCCGCGGCACCGAACAGCAGGGCCCCGGCCAGGGTGATCGTGGTGGCCAGGGTTCCCAGGCGCAGGCGCCCCTGCAGCCGAGGTGCCAGCAGGGCGCCGAGCAGTCCACCGGTCGCGATGGTCGCCTGGAGCACGCCGATCACCGCGGTGGAGGTGCCATGATGACGCAGCGCGAGCGTGACGGTGAAGATCATGCCGGTGAAGGCGAAGTTCGTCAGGGGTGCCGTTATCGCCACCGCGCGCAGGATCGGCACTCGCCAGACGAACCGCAAGCCGTCGGCCACCTCACGCCACAGAGCCTTGCGCTCGGCCGCGTTCTCCGGGCGGAACTGCCCCGGGATTCTGTTCACCGTGCCGAACGAGACAACGTAGGAGACAGCATTGGCGAGGAACGGGACGGCCTGACCCAGCCCGAAAAGAGCCCCGCCGAGCGCCGGGCCGGCCAGAGCGGCGGTGTAGGTCCTGGCCTCGGTGGCGGCCGAGGCCTGCTCCAGCTGTCGGTCCGGCACGATTCTCGGCAGTGCCCCGGCCGCCGCCGGGTTGAAGATGGCGCCCGCGCCCCCCTCGATCAGGCAGACGACCAGGACGACCGGCCAGGACGCGAGATCGGTCACGATCAGGATGGTGAGCAGGGCCAGCAGGACCGCGCGCATGATGTCGCAGATAATCATCGTCCGCCGCCGGTCGAACCGGTCGGAGAGCGCCCCGGCGGGTAGCTGCAGGCACAGCAGTGTGATTGCCCGCGACGTCCCCACCACTCCGGCGAGCACCGCCGAGTGGGTCAGCGCCAGAACAAGCAGCGGGTAGGCGAGCAAGCCGATCCCCGAGCCGGTGTCGGAGAGCAGCTGGCCGATCCACAGCATACGGAAGCCCTCGTTGTGCCGGAGGGGAACCTCCTGTTGCGCATCGGCAGTTGTCTCGGTTCCCGCGGCGTCGCTCACCGGCGGAATTGTATGCGCCACCATCTCAACGCCGAGGTCGCGTCAACCGTGTGCGGGCTTGCTCTCGGAAAGAAAATCATCGGGTTTCACGGCGAGCGGATGGTGGCTGACCACGCCCGCCCGCGGATCACGGTCGGAACGTGCCGGCCGCCGATTCTGGCTACGCTGTGTCAGTGGGATCGGTCCGGTAAAGCGGAACCAACGGCCCTGGAGAACGCCTTTCCGCCGCGGCCGCCCAGGAACGCCTGAATATCGTGGTGCCTGCCTGGGCGCGGGCTGGCCACCGCGATGGCACTGGTTGGAGGCCGACGATCAGGGCGCTACAGAATGCTGCTCGCGCAGGGAGAAGCCCCGCGGCCGGCACGTGACGGGTGCCCGATCTACCAGGGGACGCGCCCGTGGCGGTCGAAGAAGCCGCCGGTTGGCCCGTCCGCCCCCAGCGTCGCCAGCCACACAATGATCTCCGCGCCCTCCTCGACGGTCTGGTGCCCCGAACGGCCGTTGAGATCGGTCGCCGTGTAACCAGGGTCGGCCGCGTTCACCTTCATCCCGGGAAGGACCTTCGAGTACTGGGTTGTGATCATGTTCAGTGCGGCCTTCGAGGACGGGTAGACCAGACTGTGGATGCTCGACTCCAACCGCTGCGGGTCCGTGGTGACGGTCAGGGAGCCCATTCCGCTGGACACCATCACGATCCGGGGGAGTCCCGATCGGGCAAGCAGCGGAAGGAAGGCCTGCGTCACCCGCACCGGGCCGAACACGTTCGTCTCGTAGCAGGACCGGAAGTCCTCCGGCCGGACCTCGGGAACCGGGACCCGCGCCCCGATGATCCCGGCGTTGTTCACGAGCACGTCAAGACGGCCGAACTCGGCGTCGATCTCGGCGGCGGCCTTCCCGACAGCCTCGTCGGAGGTGACGTCGACGGCGACCCAACGGGCATCGATGCCGGCCGCGGCCAGCGTGGCCGTGGCTGCCCTGCCGCGCTCAGGGTCACGCGTTCCCAGCAGGACCGTGGCGCCCGCCTCGCCGAGCCGGCGTGCCGTCTCGTAGCCCAGTCCCTTGTTCGCCCCGGTAACCAAAACGATGTCGGTCATGGGTTCACTGTGTGGCAGGACGCGGAACCCAGCCAGGGACCGTTCAGCCTGGGACCGACGATCCCAGGCAGCGGATCGCGGGGAGATCTGAGGGTGGGGTGCATGCTGGAAACCATGGACCGCGCCGAACTCGCAGCCATGCTCAGGACGTGGCGTGCCCGGCTCACCCCGGACGAGGTCGGGCTGCCCCAGGGGCCACGCCGACGCACCCCAGGGCTGCGGCGGGAGGAGGTGGCGCTGCTCGCCGGCATCTCGCCCGACTACCTGGTCCGGCTCGAGCAGGGCCGCGGTCCGCATCCGTCCGGGTCGGTGCTGACCGCGCTCGGCCGGGCGCTGCGCCTTGACGAGGGCGAGCGCGACCATCTGTTCGACCTGGCGGGCGCCCACCCGCCGCGTGCCGGCCGCATCGACGGCACCGTCCGACCCAGCGTTCTGCGACTGATCGGCAGGCTGTCCGATCCGGCGATCCTGTGCGACGCGAAGGGCGAGACCATCGCCTGGAATCCGCTCGCGGTGGCCCTGCTCGGCGACTTCACGACCTGGCCATCCGGGCACCGTAACGTGGCCTGGTGGCGGTTTACCGGCCCACCCGGCCGGTTGGTCCGCACCCCGGAGGAAGAAGACGCCTGGGCCGACGAGATCGTGGCTGACCTGCGTGTCGCTGCGGCCCGCTACCCTGGGGACGCGGGTGTTCGCAGCCTGATCGCCGACCTGCGCCGGATCAGCCCGGACTTCGAGCGGCGCTGGCAGCAGCGCGGCGCCGCCCAGCGCCGCAGCGCGCGTAAGCGGATCGCCCATCCCGCGGTCGGGCTGGTGGAGGTCGACTGCGACGTGCTGCATCTGCCCGAGGCTGACCAGCGGCTCGTCGTCTACACGGCCGAGCCGGGGAGCCCGGCCGCGGCAGCGCTCGACCTGCTCCGCGTCCTCGACTCCCAGCAGGCACCGCAGCCGGCCGGCACTGGCTCCGGCGGGTAGTCCGGCGGGTAGTACGGGGCCGCCTGCCCGGCCGGGTGACCCTGCCGGCGCGTGCCATGAAGGCGGGCAGCGTGTTCGATCGCCGGACCGGTCCTTGGTCAGGGTGGACAGATCATCGTGACGGCCTCGCAGTACGTGTTCTGCGTGATTTTCCAGCCGGTCGGAGTACGGACTGCCTCACCGCCGAAGACCCTTGTGCTTGCGGATGGCCCGCCCGAGTATGCCTGCAGCCGGGGGTCGCTGAAGGTCAGGGACAGCTGGATGTCGACGCGGTCGGTGGCCCGGGGTGCGGTGGCGAGCAGCCTGACATGGGCCGTGCTCGCGAAACCCGGGAAGGCGGCGGCGAACGTCGTCCTGGCCGCGATGAGTGCGGCTGCATTGGGGGCGTCGACGGCGCCGATGGCCTCGGCCGCGGGAACCCCGGCTCGCAGTGCCCGGCTCGCCGCGGCCTGGACCGCCGCGTCGAGATCCGGGGTGGCCGGCGGCGCGGTGGCGACGACCAGCCTGTCGGTAACCCGGCGGATCTCATCGAAGGTGATCGGCGTACCGCCCTCCACGGTGAGGACCAGGCCTTCACGCTCGATCCAGGTGAAGCCGAACTCCGCCTTGGCGGCGTTGCCTCGCTGGATCGCCGAATGACCGCGCACGGTGGTACGGGAATAGGAGTCGAAACTGGAGCCGCCGGCCCGAGCACGCTCCGCGACCTCGTCGAGGGTCCCGGTCGGCCCCCACTCCGCACGCAAGGACACGAAGCCGACCGGCCCGTCGGTCGTCGAGAAGTCGGCCCGGTACGAACGGACGCCGGACCGGGTGTCCCGCGGGTCGGTCGCGATGCCTACCGACGTACCGCCCGGCGTCAGCCCGGTGGGCAGCCAGGGGATGGTGACGCCGCCGATCACCGGTCCGGACACGCCCGGGGCTGCTGTCGGGGGCCTGGCGATGGGCACGCCGACGGGATGGGCAGCGGCCGCCGCCGAACTCGCTGCGGGCGCAACACCGTCACCGCCGCCGACGTGCAGCAGCAGACCCGCCGGGACGAGAAAGACCAGGACCGCGAGGGCCGCCGCGGCCACGGTGAGCCGGGCGCGCCGCCGGCGCCGACAACGCTCCCGAGTGGCGTCGGCGAGGCCGCTGCCGATGGTGATTCCGGCAGTGAGGGCGCGCAGTTCGCGGGCGACGGCCTGTTCGAACGGCGAGGTGGGGGTTGTCGTCACCGGATGCTCCTGGTCGCGGCCGTCGGGTGATCGCCGCCGACGGCGGTGACGCGGCTGTGGGAGGAGGTCACAGCCCGGCCGGAGGCCTTGCGGCTGGCGCCGGGGTCCGCCGCCGGGTCTGCCTGGGCCGCGGCGTCATCGTCCGGTGGCAGCGACAGATGGGTGCTCTCCCGCAGCCGGGCGAGGCCGCGTGAGGCGTGGCTTTTCACCGAACCGACGGAGCAGCCGAGCGCCGTGGCGACCTCGGCCTCCGGCAGGTCGTCCAGGTAGCGCAGCACGATGACCGCGCGCTGCCTGGGTGGCAGTGCCTGCAGCGCGCGGATCAGCCCATCACGTTGCGACAACACCTCGGCGTGGTCGGCGATGCGGGCATCGGCTGTCCACGCGTCGTCGGTGAGCAGCGGGACCTCATGGAAACGCCGACGCCGCCACCGGCTGGTCGCCGCGTTCACCAGAGCTCGGCGGATGTACGCCTCGGGTGCCTGCGCGCCAATCCGATGCCAGTGGCGGTACGTACGTTCCAGTGCTCCCTGCAGCAGGTCCTCGGCGGCGCCGCGGTCTCCCGTCAGCAGCACGGCGCAACGCAGCAGCCGCTGCGCCGTGCGCTCGACGAACTCCTCGAACGCCCGTTCCTCGTCGTCGCGCAACCCTCGCTGCCTTCCCACTCAGGCACTCTCGCCTCCGATCCGTCGGCGGCGCACAAGGCCGCCGTTCGTGTTCGGGGTTCTGAACGCCTGCGCACGCCCGAAAGGTTGAGTCCCGGACGAAACCGGGTCGGGTCGTTCACCACTGGCCCGAAAGGGAAGCATCTGCCGCCGTGTGCCCGCAGGGGAGGAGGCCTCTGCGTGAGTCGCTGTCGGTCGTTGGCGAGGTGGACGCCGTGGCACGGCGGAGCCTGCTCGGAACTCGACGCCGCTACCGCTGCCAGCCTGGTCTGTGCCCGTCGCCGTCGAGGCTGACGCCCAGCGCCCGTCCCGGTAGCAGCCGCCGCTGCACCGCTCCCACGTGACGCAGAGCGTTCCACACCTGCTCCGCGGGCAGGGCGACAACGACTTCATGCCTGATAGAAGCCATGTTGACCTTCTGTTCAGGGGTGGTGTCGTGCACGGAAACCAGGATGTGCAAGATAATCAACGATGTTGACGGGGACGTCCTTTTTGATCTTGATGGACGAGGTGTGCCGCGCACTGAAAGTCTCGGGGCCGGGGTCCGTCACCGGGCCATCGCCCGGACTTTGCCTTTTCGACGAATGCGAGGGGCACCGGACGCCGTCGGACGTCGACGACAAAATGCGCTGGTGACGGGCCTGGTGGTCCCGGACACCAACATGCTGCTCAATCTTTATCGCTACTAGCCGAGGGAGCCCGCCGCCCGCGTGGACCGGGTCAGCGGGAGGGCAGGCCCAGCCTTGTCAGGATTTCGCGCAGGCGGTGGCGGCCCGCCATCGACTCCGGGCCCGCCAGCCGGGCGAGGACCCGGTCGCTCCAGGCGCCGTCCAGGCCAAAACGCGTGTTGTAGGCGGACAGTCGCTGGTCATACGCGATCTCCTCGGGGCGGTTGCGGACCGCGCCGACGAACACGGTGCCCAGGCCCAGCGACTCGGCGGCGATGACGGCGTTCTGCGCGGCCAGGGCGGTGTCGACGAAACCGACGATGGTGGTCTCCAGGTAGTCGACCGAGGCCACTTGGGTTCCGGCCCGTTCGGCGAGTCGGTGGACCCGGCTGAGGTCGGCGATCCAGACCAGGAACAGCGGGGCCCGCGCGATGAACTGCTGGTTGCCGGCGAGCGTGGCCAGGCGGGCCTTGCGCTCGGGGTCGCGCACCGCGATCACACTCCACACCTGCAGGTTGGAGGAGGTCGAGGCGGACTGTGCGGCCGTGACCAGCGCGGCCAGCTCGTCCTCACTGACGTCGCGCGGACCGAAGCTGCGTACCGAACGGTGCGCGAGCTGCACCCGCAGGACGTCGTTGAGCAGGTCGAGGGTCGCGGCGGGATCCCCGTAACGGGCGACGACAGGCATCACACGAGGACCTCACACCTGTCAGCGTTTTGTCAATCGTGATGGTGAAGAATATTCACCCGACTGCGTGCGATGCCACCTCCGCCACCGGTTCGCTCAGCGCGCGGTCACGGCGCAGGGACAGCGCCGTTGAGACGGAGCCGTAGGCGGCACGTCGTGCCCTGCGTGACACGTCGGCGCCCCCGGCTCATGGCTGACTTCAGGCGAGGGCGGCCAGTGCCTTGTCGGCGTGCGTGTTCATGTTCAGTTCGCTGGCGATGGCCTCGATGATGACCTGGTCGGTACCGATCACGAAGGTGGCGCGCTTGACTCGCAGCAGGTCGATCGGCCGCTTCACGCCGAACGCCCGCGACACGGTGCCGTCGGCGTCCGACAGCAGCGGGTAGTCGAAGGAGTGCTTGTCGGAGAACTCCTTCTGCTTGGCCACGGTGTCGGTGCTGATGCCGATCCGCTGCGCACCGACCTTGGCGAACTCGGCCGCGAGGTCCCGGAAGTGACAGCTCTCCGCGGTGCAGCCCTTGGTCATCGCCGCCGGGTAGAAGAACAGAACGACCGGACCCGCCGCCAGGAGGGTGGAAAGTCGGCGCGGAGTGTTGGTCTCGTCCGGGAGCTCGAATTCCGGTGCGATGTCGCCAACACGTAGCATCTGTGTGCTCCTCACCTCGGCTGGACTACCGGCACCGCCTTGGCCACCAGGGCCGTCGACGCGACGGTGTGTATTCGACACTATCCCGGCCCGGTGGCGGTCTGCACGAAATGAGCGGTCGGCGGCGACGGATGATCAGCGTGCGTCGGACGGTGCGGTCAGCGGCCCAGGGCGGTGGCCGGTAGTTCGAGGACTTCCTTCATCTCCTTGATGCCGTGCGCGGTGCGGGCTTCGATCGGGCCTGCCAGGCTGGCCGGCAGGACGTCGGTGATCCAGCGGAGTCGGCTGCGCCCGTCCTCGCCGGGCAGGACCTGGAAGGACGCCTGGTGGTGGCGCAGGGGCGGTCGGGCTCCCTCGATGACCGCGTAGTGGAAGAAGTTTTCGGGGAACGGGTCGAATCCGACCTTGGTGGCGGCGGGGCATCGACTAATGAGGTGCCTTTCCGAGGGCGGGTTACCGGCCTGCGGAACCGCTCCGTGAAGGACGGAGTGGTTCACCGGGCAGGTCTGTCCCCACCGTGGTCAGAGGCATGTGGAGGATGCGGGATTCGTAGTGGTGGCAGCCGTCAGGTGGGGAGTCACGGTGGTGGGAGAGCACGTGCTCGAGGTAATCGCTGGCGGCGTTCATGCGTTCAGCCTGGCGGCGTAGGGTATCGACGCGTTCCTGGACGATGTGGGCCCAGCCTCGGGTGGCGGCGGGGCCGGCGAGAATGTCACCGATCTCTTCGAGGCTCATCAGCCCGGTGCGCTGCCAGTACTGGATGATGGCCAGCCGGCGGATCTCGGCCGGCCCGTACCAGCGTCGCCCGGACCGCCGGGAGACGGGCTGCACCAGGCCTCGCTCCTCGTAGTAACGGATTGCCGAGGCGCGCACCCCGAGCCGACGGGCCACTTCATCGATGGGGATCGGATCGGTTTCTTTTTCGCTGGCTGCCTGAGTCTGCATGTCACTGTCGTTCATGGCTGGCCAAGTCTTGCACCCGAACCACTTGTGTTCAAGCCGGCTTGAACATGCAAGATCGCACCATGGTCGGAGTCCAGTCGACAGCCCGAGGGCCGTGCCCGAGCCGTGTGGTCGCCACTGCTCCGGTGGCAGCCGCTGCAGGGTCGAGGAAGCGGAGGACACCGCTGGTCCCGCGGGGTGTCGTCCCGGCTGGTCACGGGTAGGGGGCCGGTGCCCGCCATGATCCGGCGCCGCTCCCCGAGCCGGCTGAGTGGACTGTGTCGGGGCCTGCTGATCGACGTCGGACCGTTACGCCGATCCAGGGGTCTTCGGGTGCTGGTCGCCGGCCAGGCGGTCTCGGTGCTCGGCACCCAGATGACCACGGTGGCTGTCTCGTACCAGGTCTACACGCTGACTGGATCGTCGCTCGAGGTCGGTCTGGTCTCGCTCGCCGCCCTTGGACCGCTGCTCGCCGGGGCGCTCATCGGCGGGACGATCGTGGACTACGCCGATCGGCGTCGCCTCCTCGTCGCCGTCTCGGCGGTCATGGCCGCGCTCAGCGCCGGTCTTGCCCTCAACGCGTCGTCCCGGCCTGCGCTGTGGCCGCTGTTCGTCTGCCCCGTGCTGGCTGGCGGGCTCGGCACCTTCGAGGACTCGGCCATCGGCGCGGTGGTCTCCAACCTGGTACGCCGCCGCGACGTGCCGGCAGCCAGCGCCCTGTTCCAGGCGGTTTTCCACGTCGGCCTCATCGTCGGCCCCGCGCTTGCCGGCCTGCTGCTCGCCGGGGCCGGCGTCCGCTTCGTGTACTGGACCGACACCGCCACCTTCGCCGCGGCCGCGCTCGCCGCGCTGGCGATCAGTCCCCAGCCCCCGACCGGTGACGGTCAACGCCCCGGCCTGCGTTCGCTCGCGCAGGGCATCCGCTTTGTCCGGGGACGCCAGGTCATCCAGGGAGCTCTCCTGATCGACCTCGGCGCCACCGTCTTCGGTCTGCCCCGAGCCCTGTTCCCCGCCCTGGCCACCACGGTCTTCGGGGGCGGCGGCGCCACTGTCGGCCTTCTCTACGCCGCCCCCGGGGTCGGCGCGCTTGTCGGCGCGCTCACCACCGGCTGGGTCAGCCGCGTCCAACGCCAGGGCCGAGCGGTGGCTGTCTCGGTGATCGTGTGGGGTCTTGCCATCGCTGGCTTCGGACTTGTCACCTGGCTCCCTGCTGCCCTGGCCCTCCTTGCCGTGGCCGGTTGGGCCGACGTCATCTCTGCCGTGTTCCGCTCCACCATCCTTCAGCTCTCGACTCCCGACGCCTTGCGAGGCCGGCTCACCGGCCTTCAGATCTCGGTCGTCACCGGCGGACCGCGTCTCGGCGACCTCGAGGCCGGCACCGTCGCCTCCGTGCTCGGCGACGCCACCTCCGTCGTCTCCGGCGGCCTCGCCTGCACAGCCACCGCCCTGCTGCTCTTCGTGTTTCTCCCCGACTTTCGCCGTCAACATCGGGAACTCCCACTCGTCGGCCCGACCCAGGCCGACATCAGGAAGCCGGTCACCCGCACGACCGACTTACCAGGGTGACCATGGATGTTCCCTCGTCGCCGTTCCAGATCGGTCGGCGGTGGACAGCGGTCAGCCTGGCCTGGCCAGGTTTGAGCCCACAGCTCGTTGTTTACGGGAACAGCGGTTCCGTATATAAGGAGGCATGGCGATGCCACGGGGTCGACCGCGGGAGGCCGTGGTCGATGTGCGGCTGCTCGAGGCGGTGCGCACGCTGCTGGCTGACACCGACTACGCCGACGTCTCGATCGCGCGGATCAGTGGCCTGGCGGGTGCCGGCCGCGCTGCGATCTACCGGCGCTGGTCCTCCAAGCCAGAGCTGGTGTTCGCCGCCGTCGTGCATGGGACTGAGCTGGACGCCCGGCGTTTTGACCAGGGTGGCCTCGCCACCGATCTGCACGCCCTCGTCGAGCACGTCGTGGCCCTGCTGGACACGCCGGTCGCGCGCAACGCCCTGCCCGGTCTCGTCGCGGACCTGCAGACCACCCCGGAGGTCCGCCGCCGGTTCCAGGCCCGGTTCATCAGAGCCGAGCGCGACCTGATCGCCAGCATTCTCTCCCGGGCCCGGTCTCGCGGCGAGCTCCGGACCGGTCAGCCGATCGGGGCGCCTGAGGTCCACGCGCACCTGCTTGGAATGGTCTGGGCCGAGCTGTTCCTCGTCACCGACAGCCCGGTGGCAGGCGATGTCGTTGACCGGGTCTTCCGGTCGGTCCTTTCCACGCTGAGCCTTCCCGACCACCGCGGGCCTGCGCGGCAGGGCCCACAACCAGGCCAGCAAACAGAGGATTCCTACTGATGGTCACGGAGCTGCGAGTGCCCACGCTTCTTGAGACGACGATGCCGGTGTACCACTTCCGCGAACGGCATTCGCGGGTACTTCCCGCCGATCCTCGCCATGTCTGGGACGCCCTCACCGGACTGACGCTGGATCAGCTTGCGGTCGCAAGACCCCTGGTCATCCTGCGGCACCTCGGCTCACGAGAGATGCCCACAGCCCGGCCCCTGCTGACGGAGGGGCCCATCACCCTGGTCGCCGTCCAGGCGCCGCATTACGCTCTCGGTGCGTCCATCGCACGTCCGTGGCAGCGTACTTCGAGCCGCGTCGAGGTCTCCTCGATCGAGGACTTCACCGCCTTCGACGATGCTGGCTGGGTCAAGTACCTCACCGACTTCCACGTTCGCTCCGGCCCGGCGGGCACCATCCTGAGCACGGAGACCCGGGGATATCCGACGGACCGGGCCACCCGTATCAGGTTCGCCCTCTACTGGGCGGCCATCCGCGCCGGCAGTGGCCTGGTCCGCCGAGACATCCTGGCGACTGTCGACCGCCTCAGCAGGACCGCCGCCACCAGCAGGACCGCGGCCATGGTGACCAGACCGGACTCGCCGGCCACGTAGCTGAGCGCCACCGGTGACGTTGTCAGCGTGGTCGTGGCGGCGGCGTCGATGACCGTGTTGACGGCGTTGTGCGCGATCGCGACCGGCCAGACGCTCGCGCCGCGCTCCCACAGCCAGGCGTAGAAGACGCCGGCGGCGGTGATCGTGACCACCACGATCGGGACGACCAGCCACGGGCTGCCGACTGAGTCGTAGCTGGAGGTCAGGGTGATCAGGGGGACGTGGAACAGACCGTGGAGCAGACCGGTGAGGACGGCGGCCCGCCGCGGTGAGGTCACCTCGCGCAGGCGGGGCAGCAGGAATCCCCGCCAGCCGATCTCCTCGCCGAGGATGACCACGGAGAACACCACGCCCCCGAAGAGCAGGTCGGGTCCGATCTGGCCGAGATCATGGAAGGTGACCAGCCCGAACATCCAGGCGACCAGGTAGGGGAGTGTGATGATCAGCGCCGGGACGAGGATCGCGGCCGGCCACCAGCGCACTCCCGCCCGTCGCAGGCCGACGCCGGCCCAGCTCGCCCGCCGCTGGCCGCGGGGCGTCACGGTCAGGGTCACCGCGACGACGGCGAGCACCGGTACCAGGATCGACAGCAGCGGGGCGGCGGGGCTGGAACTGCCCCGGAAGGCGAGTCCGATGCCGGTCTCGGCCCCCAGAGCCAGCACGGTGTAGGCCGCCGCCTGGCGCAGCGCCGTCCGGCGGGCGGACGTGGCCGCTCGCGGCCTGGGCGTATCCGGCTCGGACCCGACCGTGAACGAGTCGGGCGCGGGTCGGACGACGGGGATGGCGGCGGGCGGGAGCGCGGTGGCGGGCATGGGGACCTCCGGGTCGATGCGGCCGCTGTCCGGCCGGTCACCACATGATCAGCGCGGCGGGCCGGTCGGCACATCGGGCGGCGGTCGTCGCGAAAGGCGTCCCGGGACTGACCGGAGGCCGCCCCGGCGTCATCCCTGGGAACGATGCGGACCGGGAAACGGCCGGCATACGCTCGCCCCGTGCGCGCGACGATCACTGCCCGGCCGTCCCCGGTCGGCCCGCGTCCGCCGTGGCCGGATCTGGCGGTGGCCCTGGTCCTGACGCCACTGGTGGTCTGGGCGGTGCTGCACGTGTCGTGGCGCGAGACCGGGTTCACCGCGCCGGACACGGCGGCCGTGGCGCTGACGGTCACGGCGACGATGGCCGTCGGGTGGCGGCGGGTGGCACCGCTCGCGGCCCTGACGGTCTGCACCGCCGCCGTGGTTGTCGCCACGGTGCTGCGTTACGACATCACCGACGCGCTGCCGTTCGTGGTCTGCGGGCTGTTGCTCTCGCTGGCCGACAGCCGTGATCTGCCGGTCGCGCTGCCCGGTCTGGGGGTCGCGCTCGGCGGCTTCGGCATCGTCGTGGCGAGCCGCCCACCGGGGCTGGACCGGTCGAACGTGGGCTGGACCTTCGGCCTGCTCACGGTGTTCTGGGTGGCCGGCCGGCTGGTCCGCAGCCGGCGCGGGAGTCTGGTCGCCCGGGCCGCGGCCGCCGAGGAACGGGCCGGTTTCGAGGCCGGCCGGGCGGCCCTGGTGGTCTCGCAGGAGCGGCTTCGGATCGCCCGCGAACTGCACGACATCCTCTCCCACACGGTCAGCGTCATCGCCGTGCAGGCGACCGTCGGGGAACACCTGGCCAGTACCGATCCGGGGGCCGCCCAGCGCTCCCTCGGGGTCATCGGCACCAGCGCCCGGGAGGCCCTCGACGAGCTGCGCCAGCTGCTGTCGGTGCTGCGCGACGACGGTCCCGACGGCGGCGGCCCGCCGGATGGCACGCCGGGAACAGCCGCCGGGATCGACGCGGTCACCCGGGACGGCCCGGAGGTCACGAGCGCGCCGGCGCACACGCTGGCCGACATCGAACCGCTCGTGGCACGGGTCCGCGCCACCGGGCTGGTCGTCCGGTGGCGCACCGAGGGCACAGCCCGAAGCCTGTCCCCGGCGGCCGAGGCGTGCGGGTACCGGATCATTCAGGAGGCGCTGACCAACGTGCTCAGACATGCCGCGGACGCCACCGCCGACGTCGTCATCACCTACCAGCCGGACGCCGTCGAGCTGGTGGTGACCGACGACGGGCCCGGCCCGTCCACCGTCCCGCCCCATCCCGGTCACGGCCTGACCGGGATGCGTGAACGTGCCGCGCTGTTCGGGGGCACCCTGGTGGCCGCGGGCCGGCCGGCGGGTGGCTTCCAGGTCCGGGCCCACATCCCCGCTCCGAGCACCGAATGATCACGGTGGGGGTCGCCGAGGACCAGGAACTGGTCCGCAGCGGATTCGTCGCACTGCTCGACTCCGCGCCGGACATCGAGGTCGCCGGTCAGGCCGCGGACGGGTTGGAAGCCATCGCACTGGCCCGCCGGACCCGGCCGGACGTGCTGCTGATGGACATCCGGATGCCGAACCTCGACGGGGTGACGGCGACCCGCCGGATCGTCGCCGACCCGGCCACCGCGAACACCCGGGTGGTGATCCTGACGACGTTCGACCTCGACAGTCATGTCCACGACGCGCTGCGGGCCGGAGCGAGCGGCTTTCTGCTCAAGGACGTCACCGCCACCGACCTGCTGGCCGCCGTGCGGGTCGTCGCGACCGGGGAAGCGCTGCTGGCACCCCGCATCACCCGCCGGCTGATCACCTATTTCGCCGGTCAGCCGACCCTGTCCGACCGGCACCGCGAACCGGTCGCCCGCCTCACCGCCCGGGAACGTGAACTGCTGGTGGCGGTCGCGCAGGGCCAGTCGAACGCGGAGATCGCCCAGAGCCTGCACATCAGCCTGGCCACCACCAAGACCCATGTCAGTCATCTGCTGACGAAACTCGACGTCCGAGACCGCGTGCAGCTGACGATCGTGGCGTACGAATCGGGTCTGGTACGCCCGGGCGCCAGACCCGGACACCAGCCCTGACCGGCCGCGTCCCGCCTGTCCCCGGGCTTTCACCGTCCGGCGTGTCGCTTACGTGGACGTTTGTCTATATGCGTACGACTGTGATGGTTCGTCCGGCGGGGCTGGTGATGGTCTGGGCGCCGAGTTCGGTGTTGATGCGTTTGCGTTCGGCTGGTCGCTGGTCAAAGATCACGAGATGGCCGGCGGGAAGGCCAAGGCGGAGCAGGTAGCTGTCGAGCTGGCGGATGCCGGCCTCGGTGGGGTCGGTGGGGTCGGTGCTGCCGGGGCGGTGGGTCTTGAGCTCCAGCGCCTCGCGTTGGACGGTGGGCCTGCCGTCGGGGCCTGCGTGGTGCCAGCGGATGAGGAGGTCCATGGCGCCGTGGCCGACGCCGTATTCACGGTCGACGAAACCATTGCCGTTGATGGCGCGGTCGAGGTATCCGAGCAGGGTGACATGGGGAGTCACTTCGCGGTAGGGCTCGTCGGCGGTGAGAACGTCCTCGGTGCGGTGCCAGAATTCGGTGAAGCGGGCCAGGAGCCTGTCGAGGTCGAGGCGGCCATCGGGCAGAGCGAACGAGTGCGGTGCTGGTGCGCCGACGACGCCGTCGAACAGGCCGTCGGCGAGGACCCGGGTGATGACGTTGCGGTAGAGCGGATTGGCGATTTCGACGGTTGCGGTGGTGCGTCGGACCAGGCCGAGGTCGGTGGTGTAGGCGAGGTCATCGGAGAACGGGTCGAACCTGAACTCGGTGCCGGCGAGGATCGGCTCAATGATCCGCCGTACCCGGGGGTCGCGGAGCTTGTCGAGGAGCGAGTCCACGTGAGTCGCGCGGGTGAGGATGATCCGCTCGGTGGCTTCGTCGATGTGGTCGGTGGTGATCGATGTCGTCGTGGGAACTCTCATCCGGCTGGTGATCTCATAGCCGAGAGCATTGACCAGCCATGGTTGGCCCATGGTCAGCGCATAGGCGTATTCGACGGCCTGGGGAGTGAGCCGCTGGCCGGTGTCAGTGGTGTGCTGGCGGTAGAGGTCGCGGACCTCGTCGAGAGTGAAGTCACCCAGTCGCAGCGACGCCACGGTGATGTTGAACGGGCTCTGGGACGCCATCGTGGTGGGATTACCACCTGAGGCGATTTTGTAGTCGCGGACGTCACGCAGCCCGCAGAGCGCGACCGAGGCCGGAAATCCGATGGGGCGATCGGCGAAACCGTCTCGAAGTTGACGGAGCACGCTGAGAAGTGTCCGTCCACTCAGCGCGTCGATCTCATCAAGGAAAAGCACGAGAGGTCGCGGACAGGACTCGCTCCAGGCGGCGAAGGCATCCGAGAGCAGGCCCTCCTCCCAGCTTTCCGGCCAGGGTGGTGGACGCAGCTCGGCCGGTAGGTTGGTGCGCGCCGTGCGACGCGCGCCGGTGAGAATCGCCCGAGTGGCCGCACCGATGTCATCGGGCCAGGGCTGGCCGGCCTCCATCGACAGGACCACCGCCGCGAAACGACCACTCGCGGTCAGTTCGGTGGCCAGCGCGCGTAGCGCTGTCGTTTTACCGGTCTGTCGTGGGGCGTGTACGACGAAGTACTTCTTTTCCTGGACGAGTTCGGGTACCTCCGGGAGTCGCGCCGATGCCGGGATCATGTAGTGATCGCTTGGCACGCACGGCCCCGTCGTGTTGAACGAACGGGCTACCACTTGTCACCTCCCGGCCCCAGACCACTGATCGCAACTCTACGGAACCTGCTGTGATCAGTGGCTGGGATCGGGATGGAGATCCGGTGCCGCCGCGTCGGGCCCACCTTCGAGGCTCGCCGGTGGACGGGCCGTCAGCCGACGGCGCCCGCCGTCTCGCGGTCGGCGCCGACCGGAGCCAGCGGGATGCCCAGATTGTCGCGCAACGTCGCGCCGGTGTACTCGGCGCGCAGCGAGCCGCGTTCCTGCAGCAGGGGGACGACCCGGTCGACGAACTCGTCGATCCCACCGGGGGTGAGGTGCGAGCCGACGATGAAACCGTCGGAACCGTCGTTCTGCACGAAGTGGTCGAGCCGGTCGGCGATCTCGGTCGGGGTGCCGACGAACTCGGTGTGCGCGAACACCCGGATCGCGAGCTCACGCAGCGAGTACCGGTGCTGCGCTGCCAGCGCCCGCCACTGCCGCACGGTCTCGAACGGGTCCTGGGCGAGCCGGGCCCGACCCTGGATCACCGGCGGGCCGGTCGGGTCCGGGTCGACGTCGGGCAGCGGGCCGTCCGGGTCGTAACCGGAGAGGTCACGGTTCCACACGGTCTCCAGCAGGATCTGCGCGGTCTGCCCGCTGACCTGGGCGCGGGCGACCTCGCGGGCCCGCTCGGTCGCGTCGGCGGCGGTGTCACCGAGGACGAACGAGCCGCCCGGCAGCAGCTTCACCGAGCCCGCCGGCCGGCCGGCGCGCACGACCCGGGCCTGGATGTCGCGGTAGTACTCCTGCGCCGGCCCGAGCTCGTGGAACGGGGAGAAGATCGCGTCCGCGGTGGCGGCGGCGAAGTTCCGGCCCTGGTCGGAGACCCCGGCCTGGAGGACCACCGGACGTCCCTGTGGACTGCGCGGGACGTTGAAGTGCCCGCTGACGTCGAACTGGTGACCGTGGTGGCCGAACACGCCGACGTCCGCCGCGCGCAGGAAACGGCCCCGCGCGGTGTCCGCGGCGATCGCGTCCGCGGGCCAGGAGTCCCACAGCTGCCGGGCGAGGGCGACGAACTCCTGGGCCCGCACATACCGGTCGTCCCGGTTCAGGAAACCGCCGCGGCGGAAGTTCTGCCCGGTGAAGGCGTCGAAGGAGGTCACCACGTTCCAGCCGGCCCGGCCACCGCTGAGATGGTCCAGCGAGGCGAGCTGACGGGCCAGTTCGTACGGCTCGTTGAAGGTGGCGTTGAGGGTGCCGACCAGCCCGAGATGCTCGGTCACGGCGGCGATCGCGGTGAGGACCGGCAGGGTGTCCGGCCGGCCGACGACGTCCTGGTCGAAGATCTGGCCGAGTCGTTCGCGCAGGATCAGCCCCTCGGCGAGGAAGAAGAAGTCGAACTTCCCGCGTTCGGCGGTCCGCGCCGCGTGCCGGAACGACGCGAAGTCGATCTGGCTGCCGGCCCGCGGGTGCGACCACAGGGTGTGATGGTTCACGCCGCCGACATAGTGGCCGAGGATGATCTGCTTGCGGGGAGTCGTCATCGGGCTGCGGCCTCGATCCTGGTGGTGGCGTAGCGGTTGGCGGGTCGGGGCAGGCCGAGGTGGCCGCGCAGGGTGTCGGCGGTGTAGGCGGTGCGGAACCGGCCGCGGCGGGCGAGTTCGGGGGCGAGCCCGCGGCTGATCGCCTCGAGGTCGACGGGCAGCACCGCGGGGCGCAGCCGGTAGCCGGTGATGCCCGCGGCCTGCCAGTCGAGCAGCAGGTCGGCCAGCTCACCCGGGGAACCGGCGACGGTGATCGCATCGGAGCGGGGTGGCTGCTCGACGAGGCTGTCGAGCTGGCCCAGCCGCTGCCGGGCGGCGTCGCCGTCGTCGTCGAGCACGACGATCAGATCGGCGAAGATGTGCACGGTCTGCCCAGCCCGTCCGGCGCTGTCCTGCTCGGCGCGGATCTCGGCGACGATGGCACGGGCATGGTCGATGTCGCGTGGGGTCACGTAGACGACGTCGCCGAGGCGGGCTCCGAGCCGGTAGGGGGCCGAGATGTGGCCGAGCACGGTGACCAGCGGCTGGCCCTGCGGCGGCCGGGGGGTGATCGAGGGTCCACGGACCGAGAACCACCGGCCCTCGAAGTCGATGTAGTGCAGCCGGTCGCGGTCGAGGAACCGGCCGGTGGCGACGTCGCGGATCTCCGCGTCGTCCTCCCAGCTGTCCCAGAGCCGGCGGACCACCTCGACGTGCTCACTCGCCTCGTCGAACGTCTCGGTGATGTAGGCCTGGATCTCGGGGGTGCCGAAGGTGTCGGGGTGCAGCGGCGGGTCGGGCGCCCGGCGGCCGATGTGCAGAGCCTCCCGGGGCCGGCTGGCCTGGACCCGCCAGCCGGCCCGGCCGCCGCTGACGAAGTCCAGGGTCGCGATGGCCTTGGAGATGTGGAACGGTTCGGTGCTCAGCGTCGACACGCTCGGCACCAGACCGATCCTGGAGGTCAGCGGGGCCACCCGGGAGGCGATGAGCACCGCGTCGAGCCGGCCGCGCACCAGGTCGGTGCGGCCGTCCGGGGCGCCGTCGATCTGGGTGGACTGCAGGTTCAGGGCATCCTCGAACGTCACGAAGTCGAGCAGACCGCGCTCGGCCTCCCGCACCAGGTCGGTCCAGTAGCCCGGGGCGAACAACTGTGTCGGCCGGGCCGACGGCGCCCGCCAGGCGGCCGGGTGCCAGCCTGCTCCGTCCAGGGCGACGGCGAGATGCAGCGGATCGTTCTCGGACATCGTGATCACCGCTTTCTGTGGGGACGCGGCCCGCGCACGCGCCGGATCAGCGGGTGGCGGCGAATCGGGAATCGGGACGTGTGCCGTCGAGGGCCAGTTCGGCGAGCACGGCGCCGATGGCCGGGACGAACTTGAAACCGTGGCCGGAGAATCCCGCCGCCACGACCACCGGGCCGTGGCGGTCCAGAACGAAATGGCTGTCCGGCGTCGTCGTGTACGTGCAGCTGATCGGATGGCAGACGTCCGGGTTCACACCGGGCAGCCACTGGCGGACGTACTCCCGCAACGCGGCGAGCTGGGTCGGTTCCGCGGCGAAGTCCCGCTGGTCCGGGTCGACCACCGGGCCGGCGCCGTGGAAACCGACCTTGATGCCCTGGCCCGGGGTGCGCAGCCCGTAGACGCCGCCGTGGAAGGCATCGAACTCCCGCCTTCCCGCGCCGAACAGATGCACGAAACTCGGCCACGGGTCCGCCCCGTCCGCCCCGTCCGCCCCGTCCGCCCCGTCGGTTCCGGAGGGGAGGAGCGGGGCGAAACACGCGGGCTGCTCCTGGGTGACGCGCAGCGTGGGCAGCGCCACGAGGCCGTCGAGCAGCGTCGTCGTCCAGGCTCCGGCGGCGACGACGACCCGTCGGGCGAGGTACACGTCATCGTGGGTGTGGATCTCGACGGCGTCGTCGCCCCGCACGGTGAGGGCACGCACCGGTGTCTCGTGTCGCACCTCGGCGCCGTGGCGGGCCGCGCTCGCCTGTAGCGCGGCCACCGCGCGGTCGGCGTGCAACCGGCCGGATTCCGGATGGAACAGCACCCGGGTGTCGAAGCGCAGCCCGGGCCAGCGGTCGGCGGCCTGCTCGGGAGTCAGCCACCGCGCACCCACCCCGGCCTCGGCGGCGGCCTCGGCGACCTGGTCAAGGACCGGGTCGCCGCCGTGCTCCAGCCCGCCGGTGACGGTGAGCAGGGCCGTGCCGGTGAGCTCCTCGAGTTCCCGCCAGCCGACGAGGGCGCGCTGGGCGAGCCGGATGTAGCCGACGTCGGGATAGACGAGGCGGAAGATCCGGGACGCCCCGTGTGAGGCGCCTCGGGTGTGCCCGGCGGCGAACCGTTCGAGCAGCACCGTCTCGACCCCGCGGCGGGCCAGCTGCCAGGCGGCGGCCGACCCCATGGCCCCGCCGCCGAGCACCACGACATCCACCCGCTGGACGCTCACACCGACAACTCCCCCCGGGTCCAACACCTACGCGATGCGGCGCTCGGCCCGCGGATCGGCGAGCGGACAAAGGATCTGGTCCAGAAAACTAGACCGCGACGAGGGCTTTGTCCATGGTCCCGCTTTTGGTCGGCCAAAGGCAGTCGAGGTTTGTTGTTGCTTTGTGTCTCGAATATTTCTGTGGTCGCGGGTGTCTGGTCCGCCGGGGTGTATCAGGGCATGATGTGGCCGCGGAGCGCCGCTATTCCTGGTGGGAAAAGCCATGCCGATGGCCGGTTCGTCGACGGTCGGTCCGCCTCCCGGCCTGGGGACGCGGCTCGGCCGGGATGTCAGTTCCCCGGGGCGAGCCACGTGGCTGTGGACAGGGTGCGCGTCGACGGGCCGTCGGGATCGTCCGCGGGCCGGTCGCCGCGGCTGACGGCCCGCTCGGCGATCCGCCAGCCTCGCGGGACGCGGACCACGGTGTCCTGGTAGTCGCCGGAGCCGGCCGTGCCGTCACCGCGGATGATCAGGTATTTCGCCCACACCCGCAGCGTGTCGTCGTCGATCCGGTGGACGACGATGTCGGTGGTGTGATGCGGGAACATCACCCGGTCGGCGGGGAATCCGTCGAGAATCCGGTCCAGCGGGACCCCGGCGAGCGTCGCGTCGTCGGTGTACGCCGCCGGTGTGGTCGCGGCCGCGGCGTTGTCGAACAGGTGCGCATGGCGGGCGAGCAGTTCGCTGACCTCGGCGTAGGTCGCCGCGTCGACCGGCACGATCCGCACCTGCGCGACCGTGGAGCCCACGACGCTCGGCTTATCCTGCGCGTGCGGGTCCGGTGTGATCGGGGTCGGGGTGTGCGCGGCGGAGGCGTCTACGCCCATGGAGCGGTCCCGTCGGTGATGACGGCCGGTCCGCCGTGGCGCGGATGCACGGTCCGCGTGGCCACCCGCCAGCCGTCGGCTGTCTCGACGAGGCTGTCGACGGCGTCGGCACTCGCGACGCTGCCGTCACCGGCGATCGTCAGCAGCCGACTCCACGCGGCCAGGCCACCGGGAACCCGCTTCACCTCGGTGTTGACGGTGTGATGGGCGGGGGAGGCGGTGGTCGGGTCGAGGCCCGGCGGGTCGAGGAACACCTGGGCCAGCAGACTCGCGTCGCCGGTGTCGATCGCATGGCCGTAACGCGCCAGGACCTGCACCACCGCGGCGGTCTGTTCGCCGGTCGCGTCCGGTAGCGCCGCGAACGCGGTGTACGTCCGCGGCAGGCTGTGCTGACGCACCCGGACATCGGCATGGTCGCGCACACCGCCGGGCGGATGGCCGCCGGCGCGCAGATGTCCCGCGATGTGATCTGTCGTCATGACCGGCACGTTAATCCGCCCGGCGGGGTCCGCGCTCCTTTGTTACCGAAATATTGCTGCCGCGGGTGATCGTGTTCTCCGGTCATCCATCCGGAGAACTCGACGATTCTGGCTTTCTTCTTTGTCGCCGTCGGGTGTGGCCGAACCGACCGCTCGAGTTGGCGGCGGGGAAGCGGCGCGCGACTATCGCCGGGTGCGACCTGGCTGTCTGACGTGATCGAACGGTGTCCGCGCGGGTGCCGGTCGGGGAGCGAGGAGCGGTACTTCCGGTCGGACATCGAGGGCCTGCGCGCGGTCGCGGTGCTCCTGGTCGTTCTCGACCACGCGGCTCTGGGCGTTCCCGGCGGATTCGTGGGCGTCGACGTCTTCTTCGTGATCTCCGGTTTCCTCATCACCCGGCAACTGCAACGGGAACGGGCGAGAACCGGTCGGATATCGCTGCCGCGCTTCTACGCACGCCGGGCACGGCGCATCATCCCCGCGGCCGCCCTGGTGGTCGTCGTGACGACCCTCGCGTCGTGGATCTGGCTGTCGCCGCTGCGGCTGCAGACCATCGCCCGCGAGGGGATATGGGCGATTCTCTCGGTCATCAACCTCGTGTTCGCCCGCGAGGCGACCGACTACTTCCATGCCGGCGGCGCACCGTCTCCGTTCCTGCACTTCTGGTCGCTGGCGGTGGAGGAACAGGTCTACCTCGTCTGGCCGGTGCTGATCGTTGTCGCCGTCGCCGCACCGGCCCGCCTGCGCGCCCTGGGCACGCGGTGGCGGGCGGCGGACGAGACCGGACGGGCACATCCGCGCACCGCGGATCGAGCGGTGCTCCTGGTCTTCCTCGCCGTCGCCGCGAGCTCGTTCGCGCTCAACGTGATCGTCACGGGGCGGTCGGCGCCGTGGGCGTACTTCGGCGGACACACCCGGATCTGGGAGCCCGCGGTGGGCGCGGTGGTCGCGATCTGCGGGCAGCGCCGTGGGCGGCCGCGTCCGGTGCTGGCATCGCTGCTGACCTGGGTGGGTCTGGCCGGGATTCTCACCGCCGCCCTCCTGCTGGACGGGGGCGTGCCCTACCCGGGTGTCGCCGCGTCGCTGCCCGTGCTCGCCACCGCCTGCGTCATCGCCGGTGGTGGCGCCGCCGCGACGCACGGCGCCGGGCTGGTGCTCGACCGGGCACCGCTGCGGCTGCTCGGCCGGCTCAGCTACTGCTGGTATCTCTGGCACTGGCCGCTGCTGCAGATCTGGGCGCAGGCGGCCGACCGTCCGCTGTCCACCGCCCAGCGGTCGGCGGCCGCCGTGGCGTCGCTGCTGCTCGCCGCGCTCACCTACCGGCTGGTGGAGAGACCGGCCCGGTCCCGGCCGGTGCTGGTCCGCCGCCCGCTGCTGGGTCTTGGCTTCGGCGCGTCGTGTGTGGCGGTGGCCGGTACGACCTCGATTCTGGCCGCCGCCCTGGTCACGGTGCCGGCAGCGACTGTCGCGGCACCGGCGCGTCCGCTGGGGAGCCCGGCGGTCGCACCGACGGCGGCCGCCGAGAGCGTGCTGCGGGCGGCGCTGGTCAGGCTGTCGGCGGAGTCCGGCTTCGACGGGGTCACGGCGGGCCCGCTCACCTCGTTGCTGCGGCGTGCGCTTCGGGTCGACCGGCTGCCCTCGGACCTCACCCCCACCCTGGACGGTGCGCGGGACGACCACCAGGCCAACCGGTGCCTCGCGATGTTCGCGCAGACCGCGCCGACCGGCTGTGTCGTCGGGGATCCGTCCGGGTCGAGGACGGTCGTGCTGTTCGGCGACTCGCACGCCAGCCAGTGGTCCGCGCCGCTGGACGCCGTCGGGGCGCAACGGCACTGGCGGGTCGTCCTGTTCGCCAAGGCCGACTGCCCGCCGGCGCCGTATCCGGACTACTTCGAGGACGCTCTCGGCCGCACGTACACCGAGTGTGACACCTGGCGGGCCGCCGTCCTGCGAAAGATCGTCCAGCTGCGGCCGAACCTGGTCGTGGTCGGCTCGCAGGCACGCGCGCAGCTGGCTGGTCAGGGCCCGGCGGCGATGACCGGGCTGATGCGGGACCTGCGCGCGACCGGCGCGGGCGTCGCCTTCCTGCGGGACACCCCGTTCCCCGGGTTCAACGTCCTGGACTGTCTGGCCCGGCATCCGTCGAAGATCTCGGCGTGCGCGGTGTCGATCGCGGCGTCGAGACTGACCTCGGCGGCCCGGGAGATCGACAACCGCGGGGCTCGCGACGGCGGCGCACTGCTCATCGACCCGACCGGCTGGCTGTGCACCGCCGACGGCTGCCCGCTGGTCGTCGGGAACACGCTCGTCTACCGCGACTGGAGCCACCTCTCGGACACCTACGCGCGGCTGCTCGCCCCCTATCTCGGACCAGCGCTGGCCGCCGCGCTGCACAGCGCCCCCACCCTGGCGCCCGCGCGCCACGTCGGCGACCACATACGTCCCGTCGAGCACGAGTCGGTGCGATAGGCGGACGTGTCAGGCGGGGGGCTGGGCGAGGGCGCGCAGGGCGGAGATGGACGGGGCGAAGAAGTATCCGCCGCCCGTCGGTGTGATCCACTCCGTCGCCGTGGTGATCTCCACGGGATCGCCGGCCGCGTCGAGGAGGTAGGTGACGCGTCGCCGTCCGGGGGCCGCCGCGGCCTGACCCAGGATGAGGTCGTGGCCGCCGGGGTCCGCGGAGGGCCGGTTGGTGCGGTTCACCCAGTTCTGCGAGACGAACTCGAACTGGTCCTCGATGGAGGCCTGGTAGGAGGCGAAGAGCAGGCCGCGGTCCACCTCGTCGTCGACCGTGGTCGTCAGCGGCGGGCCGAAGGGCAGCCCGCGGCGCAGGAGGCGCCGGTGCAGGGTGGTGCGTGCACCACCGAGATCGGTGGCCTGGTCCCTCGGGTTGACCTTGCGGATGTGGGCGGCATGCGCGCACAGACGCCCCTGCGGGTCCGCGATCGTCGCCGGGAAGCGGTCGGGCGGATGCACACCCGGCCGCAGCGGGCAGGGCGGTTCCGCCGTCAGGTAGGAGAAGTCGTTGACGGCGAAGTCGTCGGCGCCCAGAGCCGGGTCGTCCGTCAGCGGCGTGCGTACCAGCGGCGCCCCGCTGGGCCAGCGGCCCACGAGCAGGGCGGCGAGCCGGTCCGCGGTGAGATCGGGGAAGGTACCGTCGCGGCGCAGTCGGGCCGCGGTCTCGTCCAGGAACGAGGTGAACGCGGCCACGTCCTGCCGTAGACGTCGGATGACCAGGTAGGAGCCGTCGCGGGCCCAGGCGGGTCCGGCGACCGCACCGGGCAGCGGGTCGAACTCGTCGCGCGGTGGCAGTGGCTGGCGGGGCAGGCCGAGTACGAACTCGCCCGGCCAGACCAGCCGTTCGCCGGGGCGGCCGAAGAACCGGGAGCGGGGGTCGCCGGGGGCGATGACCCGGGGGACGAGGTAGTCGTCCGGACCATCGCCCAGCCGGCCGCGCGGACCCGGCTGGGACACCCCGTCCCGGAAGCCGAAGTGCTCGTGACCGGGCAGGTCCGGCCGGGCCGCGCAGCGCTGCTCGAAGACCACGGCGAAACCGGACGGGGCGCCTTCGTGCGGGCGGGTGGCGATGTCGCTCACCCAGGCGGCGGTCGCCGTCAGGTCCGCCGGACTGTCACCGGCGACGATGACGACGGCGTCGACCGGATTCGTCGGCCCGCCGACACGCCAGTTGCCCGGATGACCGGCCGAGGCGGGGTCGGTCGGGTCGCCCAGCAACGCCGACCGGGCGGCCAGCCCCAGCCGGAACGCGTCGTCGTCGAACTGACGCACCGCCTCCTCGCCGACGAGCGCGGCCAGCCCGGTCGCGGTGAAGGCGATGTTCAGCCAGGTGGCGCTCAGCGATCCACGTACCTCGCCCCGGCGCCGGCGCACCGACCGGAACAGACGGTTGAACCGGGCGACGTCGACCAGCGGGCTGACCCGCCCCAGCAGCGCTGTCAGCGCCCGGCGCGCACCGGACGTGTCGGTGATGCGCAGGAACAGGTAGACGGCGTTGTCCTTGCGGAAACCGGCGAGGACGTCACCCTGGATCTCGTGCGCGGCAAGCACCGGCTCGACGGCCACGTGGCCTGTTTCCGCGGCGCCGGCCTGCCTGGTCGCACCGGCCGAGCTGGCCAGGCCAGTCGCACCGGTCGCACCGGTCGCACCGGGGGGACGCGTGGGTGCGCTCACCGAAGCCGGGTTCCCGGCTCGACGGGTTCGGTCTTGGTAGCGGCCAGGGTGGCGGGCGGTGGGGGCGAGGCCGCCTCGCAGGGCCGCGCGGGCCGGGTGTGCCGGCCACGTTCGGCCGCGATCCCGGTGAGCTTCATCGTCACATGCTCGGCGATCTGCCCGGCGTACTCGATCGGTTCGCCGCCGATGCGGATGTCGCCCAGCACGAAACCCTCGCTGGCCGGAACCTCGTAACGCACCCGCACGGCCGCGTCACCCGAACCGCGCAGCACACGCCAGTAGTCGCCCACCGGGGTGCCGTCGGGCCTGGACCAGCCGGTGGTGTCGAGCGAGTCGATGTAGAGGCCCACCGGGGCGAGCAGGGACACCCGGGCACCGAGCCGGGCGAGGCCGTTGACCGCCGCGCCGATCGTCGGGTCACTGGCCCGGGTCGCCACGCCGTAGCGTGCGCACCCGATCAGTTCGTCGGCGTCGGTGAGGACCTGGCCGCCCCGCTGGCGGGTCACCGTCGCGTCCGCGGCGAGGAAGATCTCGGCCTGCAACGAGTTGCTGGGATGGGTCAGGTGCATCGCGCCGGATTCGGTGTTCCACCGGTTCCACGGGTCGTAGCGGCCACGGAGCAGCAGGTCCTCACGCCGCACCCGCGGGCTGACGTAACGCCGGTACAGCTCGAGCACCTTCGCGATACTGCCCCGGGCCGTGGGCGTGCCGGGCCCGGGGCGGACACCGTCCGGGTAGCCGTGCGCCAACGCGGTCCAGTACTCCGGCCCCTCGCAGGTGAAGTCGACGGCGAGGAGGCGGCCGTCGACATCGCGGGTGGCGTGCCACTCGAGATATTCGTCCTGGGGGCGAAAACGCACCCGGCGGGTGCCGACCACACCTTCCAGCAGCTGCTCGGCCTCCTTGTGGGCCTGGGCTTCGCTCGCGCCGTCGAGCAGGCTCCTGGGAAAACCGGTCCAGCTTATGACGTGCCTGGTGACCGGGGCTGCCGGATCGATGCGGGCCGGATTGAAGAACTGGCTGTTGCCGCGGCCGACGGACTGTTCGGTTCTGGCGACCGCCTGGTCGAAGAAAACCGACATAGCGGTGTGCCAGGCGGTTTTCTGGCCAGGTATGGCGGTGAAGTCATCGAGACCGCCGGGGGGTCCGAACACGACTGGCACCTGCGTCTCCCATCTGGTCGGAAGCTTTGGGGGGCAGGCGGATACTCGCATGGGAGAGGGGGCGTCGGTGGCGGGAAACGCCCACTGTCCGTCGGACGACAGCCGCCCGCGTGGCGGCATCCAAGGGATGGTGTCCGGTGGCATCAATGTGATAGATCTGAGCGTGGAATAACCACCTTCCTGTCATCCGGTCCGCGATGGCCGGGATTTCCGCGCGTGGTCGGGACGATGACGCACGGGATGAGCGGGAAAATGTCATCGCGGTGAGTTCGTGGAATCGCCGGTGAACGCCGAAAGATAGCCGTAGCCGACTCCGTCGGCGGATTCCAGGATTCCCGGTCCGAAGGGATGTGCGCGGCAGCGGGAAACGCCGGCGCGCGGGCGTAGCAGAAGAACAGGAGACCCGTCGCCCACCCCGTGTGACAACTACCGCTGGGGTCCGAACGACCTGTCGTCGCGGGGACCGGGCGTATGACGGTCCAGCCGGTCGAGACCCTGGAGGTCACCGAGGACGGCACGGTCACCGTCCGGCGGCCCGCGGCGGTGACGTTCAAGGACGCCGCGGGCTTCCGTCCGGTGTGCCCGTTCTTCGAACTGCACGGCGCCTGGACGGTCGACGGCGTGGCCCGGGAGGGGCCGATCACTGTCGAGGTCCTCGCCGCCGCCGGCCGCGCGCTCGCCGATGTGCGCTGGGAGGTCGAGGTCGCCAACCTCAAGGCGCACCACTACACCCAGGTCGACGACGACCGGATCGTCGCGACGGTGAGCATCGCCGGGGACGACACCGGACGCCGCCAGCGGCGACGACCCACGCACCAACCCGCGCGAGCTGTTCGCGGGTGCGCAGGGCAACTCCGGTCTCGGTCTCGTCGACGATGTCTGCGGCGGCACGGTGCGGGTCGTCCTGCCCGCGGGGCCGCAGCGGCCGGCCGGGTTGAGCGCCACGGCCCGCATCGTCGCCCGCGCGCCGGACTTCGCACCCGGCCAGCGCCCGTTCACCTCGGCCGCGGACGGCCTGACCGACCGGGTCCGGCGCGCCGACGTCCTCGACCCGCCTACGTGGCGGACACCGACCGCACCACGCTGGAGGTCCGCGACCTGTTCGAGCGCGTCCTCTGCGCCTCACCCTGCGGCAGCACGACCTGCTCCGGGCCTGGAGCACCGCGCTGCGGCGGGATATCGAGGCGGGCACGTGAGCGTCCTGCTGCAGATCGGCCGCCGCCCCCCGCAGTGGCCCCCGGCGTCCGCCGCGGACGGACACCCCGAGCCGGACGACCGGCACCCGCCGAACGCGGCGCCGGGTGCCGCCGCCGAGGCCCACCTGTTCCACAGCGCGCACGGGGCGCATCTGTTCGTGGTGGACGGCAGCCGGGTCTACGACCTGCCCGGCGAGGTCGAGGAGCAGGTGCGGTCCTGACCGCCTTCGCCTCGCATGTCCGCACCTGCCTGGGCCTCCACACCTCCGCCCTGGCCGGCGGGGATCCGGGTAGCATGCGGGCGTCCCGCAGCGATCAGCGCACCGGTCTGGACCCGGCGCTCTGGCAGGACGAGATCGACCTGACGGCCGCTGCCCTGCGCGGGTTCGGCGCGGTCGCGGCCTCCGCTCCGAGATTCACCCTGACCGGCCCCCACCCAGGGCTGCGGCAAGTTCGCGTAATGGCTGTCGTTGACTGCTGTGAGCGATGCCTGACCCGATCCCGCCTGACCTCCCTAGGAGAACACCGTGCATACCTGGCCCATATTCGGTTTGAGACTGAAACGAGAAAGGCGCTCTCAAGGTTTCGCCGTGATCGCGCTAGCCCTCACAGTGGCACTGATGCTGGCCGGGTACATCAGACGGTCGTCTGGTCGACGAACATCAGCTCTGCGATGACGTCTTCGGTCACGTTAGCCTCCGGGCGTGGAAAGTCTGCTGGTCGCGATTCCGGCCGGGTGGGTGACGCTGTCGGATCGGCGGACGCGGCGAACGTGGTCGGTCGAGGTCGAGGCGTTTCGCCTGGGCGTGTTTCCGGTGACACAGGAGCTGTACGCGCGGGTCACCGGCGCCTGGCCGAGCGCGGCCCGGGGCGGTCGGCTGCCGGTGGAAAGCGTCTCCTGGCGGGACGCGGTCCGGTTCTGCAACGCGCTGTCGCGTCAGGAAGGGCTGACTCCCGTCTACCGGGTCGGCGTGGGCGAGGGTGCGGTCGAGTGGGACGTCGCCGCCGAGGGGTACCGGCTGCCCACCGAGGCCGAGTGGGAACGGGCCTGCCGCGCCGGGACAGCCGGCCCGAGATATGGCACGCTCGAGGAGATCGCCTGGTATCGCGGCAATTCGGGGGAGCGCCTGCGCGAGGTGGGGGGCAGGGCGCCGAATCCGTGGGGCCTGTACGACATGTTGGGCAACGTCTGGGACTGGTGCTGGGACACCTATGACACCGAGGTCTACGGCGACTACAAGGTCCTGCGGGGCGGCGGCTGGTTCGACGAGCACTGGAGCTGCCGGGCATCCGTGCGTCGCCGTGGCCATCCGGACTTCCAGGTCGACGACGTCGGCTTCCGCCTCGCGCGTTCCGCGGGGGATTGACCTGGAGCGCGCTCGAAGGTGAAGACTGCGTGGTGGCGCGGTGCCGGTGTGGTCGGGCGCCGGCTGATCCCTCATCGGAGAGGACTTCGTCCAGGATGCAGTTCAAACAGCTTGGTCGTTCCGGTCTGTCCGTGTCGCGTCTGTGCCTGGGCACGATGAACTTCGGCCCGCTGACCAGCGAGGCCGACGCCCACACGATCATGGATGCGGCGCACGGGTACGGCATCAACTTCTTCGACACGGCCAACGCCTACGGTCTGCGTTCGGCCGGCACGTCGGGTCAGGGCGAGGGCCGGGGTTACACCGAGTCGATCATCGGTCGCTGGTTCGCGCAGGGCGGTGGGCGCCGGGAGCGCACGGTGTTGGCCACCAAGGTCTACGGTGCCATGGGGGAGTGGCCCAACGAGGGTCGGCTCTCGGCGCTGAACATCCGCCGGGCGCTGGACGCGAGCCTGACCCGGCTGCAGACCGAGTACATCGACCTCTACCAGTTCCACCATGTCGACCGCGACACCCCGTGGGACGAGATCTGGCAGGCCATCGACGTCGCCGTCACGGCCGGCAAGATCCTTTATGTCGGCAGCAGCAACTTCGCGGGCTGGCACATCGCCCAGGCGCAGGCCGCCGCGGCCAGCCGGGGGACGTTCGGCCTGGTCAGCGAGCAGCCGATCTACAACCTGCTCACCCGGGAGATCGAGCTCGAGGTGCTGCCCGCCGCCGCGCACTACGGTGTGGGTCTGCTGCCGTGGTCGCCGTTGCAGGGCGGGCTGCTCGGCGGTGTGGTGCGCAGGGAACGCGACGGCCGGCGGCGCCTCGAGGGTCGCGCCGCGCAGACCCTGGCGGCCAAGCGGCCGCAGATCGAGGCCTTCGAGGACTTCGCCGCCGAGCTCGGCCACGAGCCCGGGGACGTCGCGCTCGCCTGGCTGCTGCACCAGCCGGCGGTCACCGCGCCGATCGTCGGCCCACGCGTCCAGCAGCAGCTGGACGACGCCGTCCGGGCGCTCGAGGTCCAGCTGGACGACAAGGCGCTCGCCCGCCTCAACGAGATCTTCCCGGGTTACCGGACGGCCCCCGAACACTTCGCCTGGTAGCGCACCGCATCCGCCGCATCCGCCGCGTCCGCCGCGTCGTTGCGGGGCGGGGCTGAGCGCGCCCGCGTGACAGCGCGACGCGGGCGCGCTCACCTCGCCGAGGAGCCGCACCGGCCGTGGCTAGTGGTCGGGCAGGACGCGCAGGCAGTCCCCGGGGCGCACGATGAGGTCGGACGGGGCGCAGGTGGGGCTGTCGAAGGGGACGATGGCCGCGATCACCGGCTTGCCGGAGGCCGCGTCGATCAGGTGCACGGGGGCGCCGGCGCCGTCGTCGCGATGGCGATCGCCCCACTGCATGAGGCCGACGATGACGGGATACAGATCCCACGCCTTGGCGGCGGGGTGGTACTCGTGGCGTTCGCGGTCGCCCTCCTCGCGGTAGGGCACGCGCTCGAGGAGCCCGTCGCGGGTCATGCTCCGCAGGCGCTGGCTGAGCACGGACGGTGAGACGCCCAGATGTCGTTGGAAGTCCTCGAAGCGACGTACTCCGTTGAACGCCTCGCGCAGGACGACGATGGTCCATCGCGCTCCCACGACCTCGAGCGCCTTCGCGATGGAGCAATTGTCAAGATCGACATCTGTCCATTCCACGCGGGCCATCGTACCCTCTGACTTCTGATCGAGAAGTGAGCTAGTCTCCTGGCTAGGAAAATCGAAGTCAGGGGAGTCGCGGATGGGCTACGACACGTACGAGACGCTCACGGTCAGGCGGGAGGCGGGGGTCGCGTTCGTCGTCTTCGACCACCCACCGCTCAACCTGTTCGACGAGGCGCTGATCGCCGATCTCGACCGTTTCCACACCGAGGTGCGAGCCGACGACACGGTGCGGGTCATCGTGTTCGAAAGCGCCAACCCGGAGTTCTACCTGGGGCACGGCGACATGCGTCTGGTCGTCGACCCGGCGGTGGCGCAGGGTTTCCTGGCGGGCCCCGGGCCGGGCCTGCTCGCGCGTTACCGGAGCCTGGAGCAGGTCACCATCGCCAAGGTCGCAGGGAGCGTGCGCGGTAGCGGCCACGAGTTCCTGCTGACCTTGGACATGCGCTTCGCCGCCAGCGGGCAGGCGTGGTTCGGGCAACCCGAGGTGAGCCTGGGCATCCTGCCCGGCGGGGGCGGCACCCAGCTGCTGCCACGCCTGCTCGGCCGTTCCCGCGCCCTGGAGATGATTCTGGGCTCGGACCTTCTCGACGCCGCGACCGCACAGCGATACGGCCTGGTCAACCGGGCCCTGCCGGCAGCGGAACTCGACGGTTTCGTCGAGCGGCTGGCGCTGCGGATCGCCTCGCACCCCTGGCCCGCCGTCGCCGCGGCCAAGAAGGCGGTGGACGCCGCCGCGGTGCTGCCCCTCGCCGACGGGCTCACGGCCGAGGGCGAACTGCTCTGGCCGCTGTTCACCGGCCCGGCCGCCGCCGAGCGGTTCACCGTCGCCCTGGCCGCCGGCGCGCAGACCAGGGCCGGTGAACTCGACCTCGAGGGCCTGATCGACGAGCGGTTCGGGCCGATCACAGCTGGGGGAGTCAGGGTGTCCCGACCATGACCTCGTCGACGTAGCACCAGCTCCACCGCTCGCCGGGCTCGGCCGAGCGGGCGATGGGATGGCGGGCGGTCGCGGCATGCCGGCTGGCGTGCTGGTTGGGCGAGCTGTCGCAGCAGCCGATCCGCCCGCAGCCGCGGCACATCCGCAGGTGGACCCAGGTGCCACCGCTGGCCAGGCATTCCTGGCAGCCGCGGATCGCGGCGGGCAGGTCGGTCACCGTGGCGGAGGCCAGGTGGGTACAGGGTTCGCTCATCCGCTCGGCTCCTTGGGGATACGCGGGTCGGCTCACCAGCCGATCCGGTGGGCCGGGCCGCCGATCGCCGACTCTACGAGACCTGGGACGAGCGCCGCCCCGCGTCCTGTCGCGCCGTGTGCTGAGGCGGCGCGGTGCGGGGGGTCGGGATAACCGGCGGCCTCGGGGGAACCGGGGGCGTGGTGGTGGCGACTGGCGGGCCGGGCCGGGGGGAGCCCTCGAGGGCGGCGAGTTCGGCGAGCCAGTGACCGGCCAGCTCCGTGTGCCCGGGGACGCTCGCGCTGGCGGTGAACGTCGCGCAGAGCTGGCCGTCCAGGCCGTACAGGGCGGCCGACAGGTGCTGGCGGCCCACGAGCATGGGCGCTATGCCGATCAGGGTGCTGACCGGGCGGCCAGCCACCGTGTAGGGACCCCACATCGTTCCCACGTTGCTTGTGAACAGGGCGGTGTCGGCCGGGCGGGCTCCGGCGGCCACCATCAGCGCGAAGGTGCGGGGGGATATGCCCGGCGGCGTTCTGTCCAGCATTCTGCGTTCGATCACGCCGAACCGGCCGTCCGCCTTGGCCCGCCGGGTCTGTGCGGCGACCAGGGCGAGCCGGCGCCGCGGATCGGCCTCGGTGCAGGGCAGCGGCACCCGCGTGGCCAGGGTGAAGTTGGACAGGACCTCCTGCTCGTCCGGGGTGCGCACATTGATCGGCATCGCCGTGTAGAAGGCGCGTTGGCGAGGGATGCGCGTCATGGCGTGGCGGATGCGGCCGGCCCCGCGGGAGCGATCCGCCCCGGTGGGTGTGGGGGGCGTCCACTCGGGCAGGGACCAGGTGCGCACGGCGCCGGCGACCGCCGCGAGATAGACGTCGTTGACCGTGACGCTCTCGCGTCGGGCGATCCGCCGGAGCCGGTCCAGTTCGGTCAGCGCCCAGGTGTGCCGGGCGGCACCGCGCGGCGGCCCGCCCCAGGACGCGAGCTGGCGGGTGCGGGGCAGGCTGCGGGCGATGCTGGCGGCCATCCGCGCGTAGTCGCGGGCGTGCGGTACGTCGAAGGTCCGCAGTGTGCGCCGTGCCGCTCCGTGCCCGTCGCCGAACAGCAGGTGTAGCGCCTGGTGCGCGGCACTGCCGTCCTGATGGATGTGACTGAACCGGTAGACGATCGCGACCTCGGTGGGGCTGTGACCGCGCAGCAGCCAGAGCCGCCACAGCGGGCGTTCCAGGTCGAGCGGTCGGGTGGCGAGGTCGTCCAGCGCGGCCCGTAGGCCGCCCGCCGCACTGTAGGCGGGCAGGTCCAGCACACCCACGTGGTAGTCGAGATCGAGGGCGTCGTCATGCTGCCAGACGACGTCACCGGGTGCGGGGGCGGACGCGATCGGCCGCACGAGGCGCTCGGTGAGCGCCGGTGCCTCGGCGAGCCGTGCCGCGACGTGCGCGCGCAGGTCGCGCTCGGTCAGCCCGGGGTCCTCGACGCAGAGCACCACGCCTCCCTCCAGGAACTCGCCGGGATACTGCAGCGTGAACGACAGGAATGCGCGGTCCCCGGTCGTCAGCGGCCTGCTGGTTCCTGACCTGGCTCCGGCGACATGTGTTGATATCTGGGTCATTCCCGCCCCTCTCGGCGATATCCACCTCGGACGGAGATGGAAAGGTCGGACGTGGTGGCATCGTCCATTTCTTCCGAAAGAATCCCGGTGCCCACGGGCAATCGTCCGTGTCCGCTCGGAAGTGTAGCCAGGTGTGGTCACCGGGCCCGGTAGGAATCGGGCGGAGTGTCAGACCACCATTTCTGGAGGGAGAACCATGCCCACGACCGACACTTCGACATCCGGCCCAGGCTCTGGTCTGCGGGAGTTCCTCGGCCACAAGCGCGCGGCCATCCAGGCTCGCGAGGAGCGATCGCCGCGGGAACCTACGCCCTGCCCGTGGTGTTGCGGGCCCATTCGGCCGCCGAGGGGCGCAGCGGTGTGCGGCGCATCCGGGTCCGTGAGCATCAGATCCTCAGCGACTCGGCTCCCGACCACGCCGGGTTCGACCTCGGCCCCGGCCCCGGCCCCGGCTCACCCGAGCTGGTGCTGGGTGGGTTCGCCAGCTGCCTGACCCACGTCTTCGAGCAGGTGCCCCGGGAGCCGCACCACATCACCTACCGGGCTGCCGTCACCTCGCCGGCACCCGCCGAGCGGATCGACGAGCTCTACCGGATCGTCGAGACGGAGTGCCCGCTGCTCGCGCTGTTCACGAACCCGCAGAAGATCACCGGCTCGAACAGTCGCCGCGTCCGCGTTCAGGTCGCGGCGACGATGGCGCTGGCGACGCGGTCGGGGTGGTCGTGGGGAAGGAACGTGCGGCCACCCGCGACGGTCTCGAAGGTCGCCGTGGCGAAGGCGGCGGCCAGCCGGCGGCCGAGGTCGACGCGGAAGAAGCGGTCGGCGTCGCCCCACAGGACGCGCACCGGCACGTCGACCTTCGCGAGCCGGCCCGAGACCTCGAGCAGGTCGGCCGGGTCGATGCCGCGGGCCAGTTTCGCCGCGTCGCGGCGGACGGCGGGCTGGGCCAGCGGCGCGACCCACGCCCGGGTCACCCGCGGGTCGAACGGCCGGCTCGCCAACGGGCCGAACGCCAGCGGGCTGTGCCGTAGCCACGCCGACCGCGACCCCGGCACGAGCGCCGCGACCAGCGCCGGATGCCGCAGGAGCCGCACGAGCAGCGTGAACGGGAACGGCGGAAAGGTGTCGAAGGCATCGCAGTTGGTCAGCACCACGCGGCCGATGCGGGTGGCGTCGGTCGCCAGGACGAACTGGGCGATCGCGCCACCGGTGTCGTTGCCGACCAGGGTGACGTCGCGCAGGTCCAGCGCCACCAGGAAGTCGAGGACCAGCCGGGCGATGCCGCGGGGGGTCAGGTCCGCCTCGGGACGCATCGGCGTGGGGTGGGCGCCGAGGGGGAGGGTCGGTGCGTGGCTGCGCACGCCCTGCTCGGCGAGGCGGGCGGCCACGGCCTCCCACAGCTGCCCGTCGACGAGCAGCCCGTGCAGGAACACCACCGGCGGACGGTCGCTGTCGCGCGGGCCGGCCGTGCGGTAGGAGATCTGGCCCTGCGCGAGGTCGAGGACAGCGGCGTGCGGTGCGGCATCCATGGCAGAAAACATACGGACTGACTGTATGTAAATCAATCCCGGGTGGGAGCGGGCAGAATCGAGCTCGTGCCCGCGCTGCCGGATCCGGATCCGAGACCACCACGGCGCCGCCAGGCGGACCGGTCCGCGGCGACGCGCACGGCACTGATCACCGTCGGACGCCGGCTGTTCGCGCGGCAGGGTTTCGCCGCGGTCACCACCGAGGCGCTCGTGGCCGCGGCCGGGGTGAGCCGCGGGGCGCTCTACCACCAGTTCGTCGACAAGACCGCACTGTTCGCGGCCGTGGTCGAGGCGGTCGAGGCGGACGTCGCGGCGCGCATCGCCGCCGAGGTGTCGGCCGCCGGCAGCACCGACCCGGTCGAGGCGCTGCGCCTGGCCGCACGCGCCTGGCTGCGGATCTGCGTCGAGGCGGAGGTGCACCGGGTGGTCCTGTTGGACGGGCCGTCCGTGCTGGGCTGGGCGCGGTGGCGGGAACTGTGCCAACGCCATGTCTTCGGTCTGGTCCGCGACGTGCTGGCGGCCGGTATGGACGCTGGACGCATCAGCGCGCAGCCGGTGGGCCCCCTCGCCCACCTGCTGATGGGCGCCAGCGACGAGGCCGCCCTCTACATCGCCCGTGCCGACGACCCCGCGACCGCGCGCGCGGAGATGACAGCAGCCCTCGACCATCTCCTCGACGGCCTCACCCGCCAGTAGAACAGGGCGGTGGCCGAGCCGGCCGAACCGTCGAACCTCGGCTCTGGTCGTTCACACCCCATTCCGGCACCGCGAACGGGACGCCCTGCCTGGCGACCCGGTCGGCCCAGGCGGCTGATACCCAGCGGCTCACCGTGCGGCCCCAGCTTGTCGGGATCACGCAGCGTGCCGTTGTCACTCAGGCTGATGGGTGACGCGCCTGGCTGGAGCGGACACGCGGAGCGCATTTGTTGCTGAACTGTTGCGGGGTATTGCGCTCGGGCCGAGCAATGGTGTGGCATCAGGCCAACAGCATTCCTGCGGTGATCAACAAAAGGTCGGGAGCGAAACGTGAAGTTTCTGGCGATCACCCTGATCGTGCACGCTCCTGACCCGTTGACCGGGGTGCGCAGCTCGACCACCGAACGACTGCGGGCGGTGGTCGACGGCGCGGTGCTGGCCGAGGAGCTCGGATTCGACGGGTTCGGGGTGGGGGAGCGCCATGAGCGGCCGTTCATCTCGTCGTCGCCGCCGGTGGTGCTCAGCCACATCGCGGCCCGCACGGCCACCATTCGGCTGTTCACCGCGGTCACGACGCTGAGCCTGCTCGACCCGGTGCGGGCCTACGAGGACTACGCCACCCTCGACCAGCTCTCCGGCGGGCGCCTGGAGCTGATGGTCGGCAAGGGCAACGGCGCGGCGCAGGCGGAGCTGTTCCACGTCACGGCCGAGGATCAGTGGGACCGTAACCGCGAGTCCTACGAGCTGTTTCGCCGGCTGTGGCGGGAGGAGAAGGTCACCTGGTCCGGCCGGTTCCGCCCGCCGTTGCACGAGGCCGAGACCTGGCCGCGGCCGTTGCAACCGGAGCTGCGCATCTGGCATGGCAGCGCGACCAGCGAGGCCTCGGTGGAGCTCGCCGCCCGCTACGGCGACCCGTTGTTCTCCGCGAACGTGACCAATCCCGTGGAGCCGTACGAGCGGCTGGTCCGCCACTACCGGCAACGCTGGGTGGATCACGGGCACGATCCGGCCGACATTCTCATCGGCGCGGGAACCGCCGGCTATTACGCCGCCCGCCGCTCGCAGGACGCGATCGCCCGCTACCGGCCGATCTTCGACGCGCGCACGGCGCTGCAGCGCGGGCTCGGCCAGACGCCGGTCTTCCCGACACTTGAGGACGCCATCGCCCGCAGCTCGATCCTGGTCGGCAGCCCGCAGCAGATCATCGAGAAGGTGCACTGGTATCACGAGCGGCTCGGCCACGAGGTGATGCACCTGCCCATCGACGCCGACGGCCTCACCCCGGCCGAGCACCGGGCGACACTGGAACTGTTCCACGCCGAGATCGCCCCGGTCCTGCGCGCCGACATCCCGAGCCGACCGTTTCCCGCCCCGGCGTCGTCGGTATGACCACGGCCAGCGAGGTGACCAGCCCGGAGTTTCTCTGGTACATCCCGAACGAGGTCCGGCCCGGGCATCGCGGCGACGACACGGTGGCCGACCACAACAGCCTGGACACGCTGACCGGGCAGGCCGTCGCGATCGAGCGGTACGGCTTTCGCGGTGCGCTGCTGGGCGCCGGCTGGAGCCGGCCGGACACCTTCACCGTCGCCACCGCGTTGGTGGCGCGCACGACCGGTTTTGAGCCGCTGATCGCGATCCGTCCCGGCTACTGGCGCCCGGCGCACTTCGCCGCGGCCGCGGCCACCCTCGACCAGCTCTCGGGTGGACGGGTGCGGATCAACATCGTCTCCGGTCAGGACGAGCTCGCCGCCTACGGTGACAGCGAGGCGGACCGGGCCGGGCGCTACGCCCGCACCGGCGAGTTCCTGCGTCTGGTGCGCCGACTGTGGACGCAGCGGGACGTCACCTTCCGCGGCGAGTACTTCCAGGTGACCGGCTCGAGCCTGGCCTCCCAGGTGCAGGCCCGCCCGGGCCGGCCGCACCCGACGCTCTACTTCGGCGGGGCGTCCGCCGCGGCGGAGCAGGTCGCGGCCACCGAGGCGGACGTCCAGCTGTTCTGGGGCGAGCCGCGTGACGACATCGCCGAGCGCATCGCCCGCCTGCGGGAGCTGTCCGAGAAGCTGGGCCGCGAACACCCGCCGCTGGAGTTCGGGCTGCGGATCACCACCGTCGTGCGCGACACCACCGAGCAGGCCTGGGCCGACGCCGAGGCCAAGGTCGCCGCCCTGACGGCCGTCGACCGCGCCGGCGACCTCCCCGGGCGCCACGATCCCGCCCAGGCCGTGGGCCAGCAGCGGCTGCTCGACCTGCGGACCCGCGGTGAGGTCCTCGACGACAACCTCTACACCGCGCCGGGCCGCATCGGCGGCGAGGGCGCCGGCACCACCTGGCTGGTCGGCTCGGCCGCGGACGTCGCCCGCTCCCTGCACCGCTATGCCGAGCTCGGCATCACCCACTTCGTCCTGTCGGACACGCCCTACCTGCGCGAGGCCGAACGCCAGGGCACCCAGCTGTTGCCGCTGCTGCGCACCCCGGAGGCGCGGGCCTGACCTGGTGATGCTCTGATAGCGGGCATACGGACGGCAGGGACGGACATGGCTGCGCGCGGGGCGAGGGTCGGTCACGGCGCCGACGGGATGGTCCGGTAGCGAGGCGTTCAGGGGAGTACCCGACGTTTTCAGTACCTCGTGTGCCGTTGCCGGCTCTTTGCCGTGTTGCTGGGGGGCGGCCATCCGGCGCTGGGCGGTGATCAGGCGTGTGACCGCGGCGTTGCCGATGGTGCGCTGCAACTCCATGATCCCCTGAGCCGACCGGGGCAGGACCTGCTCGGCAGTCGGGGAGGGCGCCTGCCCTGACCGGGATCGGGCTGGTACGGGGCGCTCCACGTGTGGTTTTTCGATGTTGGTGCGCGCTGGTCCCTCCCACTGGAGCACGACGGCAACGGCTTGACCATCGCAGGCCAGTGCGACTCGGGGAAGGACCTCGCGGGCACCGCGCGGGCAAGGGCGATGTCTGAACGGGTCATCAGTGCCCCGCCTGGCCAGCCGGGCACGCGACCAGCTACTGCCAGGAGGCGGCGGCTGGTGCGAGGACGAGCACGATCCGGCGAGGAGCGTCCGGCAGCTCGTCGTAGGCAAGGTTGTACCGCTTCGCGAGAACGTCGAAGAACTCGCCCTCGGGATCCGGTTCTGTCGCCACGACCTCGCCGCGCACCTCCAGGTACCGGTACGGCTGATCGGGATCGTGCACCGACAGCGCGACCCTGGCGTCGGCCACGGCGTTGCGGCCCTTTTGCCGGTCGCTGGTCGTCGTGAGTCGAAGCCGGTCGCCATCCCAGAGGTACCACACGGGATTCGACTGGAGTCGCCCATCGGGGCGTAGCTGCGCGAGGTGGCCGAACAGCGGCCGTTCCAGCAGGTCCAGATGGCTTTCGGGAATCAGCATGCCTGCACAGTATCAGTATTCGAATACATGTCAGAGCTCTGATTCATGCCTCACGTCCTCCGCCGTGCCGCCCGTCAGCGCCACCGTGGCTCTGGCCAGCAGGGAGCGCAGGACGTCCAGCTCGGCGTCCGTGAAGGCGTTCGCGAGCCGCCGCTCCACCGTGACCGCCGCCTGGTCGGCCTCGGCCAGCAGCGCGGCGCCGGCCTCGGTGAGGTGGACCGGGAAGACCTTCGCGTGTACGGCCGACGTCGTTCGGCGCACCAGGGATCGCCGTTCCAGTGTGGCCAGCAGGCTCGCCATTGACTGAGGTGTGACCAGGCAGTGCCGGGCCAGCTGGGCGCCGGACAGCTCCGGGAAGCGAGAAAGCGTCAGCATCGCCGCATACTGCGGCACCGTCAGGCCCAGTGCGCGCAGGAGCCGTGACTTCTCGCGCATGAGTGCCTGCTCGGCCTGTTTGATCGCCAGTCCCGGCCGCGTATCGGGATCAAGCGCCAACGGGTCGGGCTCCCGAACCTGCGGCGACGGGCGGGGTGCGTGGGTTGAAGGCGCGATGTCCACCGTTCCACCCTGCCAGCCCCTGGTCGTCTGCGATCGGGGGACGGTCGAGCCCCATGAGGACCGGGCACCCGGCCGTCTCATCCTGGTGAGTTGCGCCCGGGTGTCGGCCGGCTGTCAGGGGCCGGGTGCTGGTGAAACCGGCGTGTAGGGGCGGTGATACCGGCGCTGCCTAACGTCTGTCAGGTCCGATCCCGCGGCGCCCGGTTCCCGCTCGGCCCGCATCCCATCCTGGACGGAAGGAGCAGCTGTGACCACGATGCCCGCGGTCTTGGCCGGTGGCCTGGTCAAGAAGTTCGGCGACCTGCGCGCCGTCGACCACGTCGACCTCGAGGTGCGCACCGGGGAGATCTTCGGTGTGCTCGGGCCCAACGGCGCCGGGAAGACCACGACGCTGAAGATGCTGGCCACGCTGCTGTCGATCGACGGTGGCCGGGCCGAGATCTTCGGGGTGGACGTCGCCGCCGAGGCACACCGGGTGCGCCAGCTCATCGGCGTGACCGGCCAGTACGCCTCGGTGGACGAGGATCTCTCCGGCGCGGAGAACCTGCGGCTGTTCGGCCGTCTGCAGGGGCTGAGTTCCAGGGACGCCCGGGCCACCGCCCGCCGGCTGCTGGACCAGTTCGGCCTGGGCGAGGCCGCCGACCGCAGGATCTCGGAGTTCTCCGGCGGCATGCGTCGCCGCCTCGACCTCGCCGCCTCGCTCATCACCCGCCCACCCCTGATCTTCCTGGACGAGCCGACGACCGGCCTGGACCCGCGCACCCGCGGCCAGATGTGGGACACCATCCGCGGCCTGGTCGAGGACGGCTGCACCGTCCTGCTCACCACGCAGTACCTGGACGAGGCCGATCAGCTCGCCGATCGGGTCTGCGTGATCGACGAGGGCCGCAAGGTCGCCGAGGGCACCCCGGACGCGCTGAAGTCCCAGGTCGGTGCCTCGACCCTGCAGCTCGAGCTCTCACCCGGCGCCGATACCGAGGCCGCCCGTCAGGTGGTATGGCGCGTGCTTGGCGCCGAGCCGGTCGCCACCCCCGAGGCGGGTCGCCTCAGCGTGCCGCTCGAGGTGGCCGACCGGGCCGCCGACGTGCTGATCGCGCTGCGGGCGGCGAGCATCGAGATCGTCTCGGTCAGCGTGGCCAAACCCACCCTGGACGAGGTGTTCTTCGCGCTCACCGGCCACGGTTCGGTCCCCGAACAGAATCCGACGACGTCCGGCGCGCAGGCCGACGACCACATCCTGGAGGTGGCCCGATGAGCACCGTTGTGTCCGCACCATCCGCCGCGACGCCCGTCGCGACACCCGCCACGCCCACGCGACCACGGGCCACCGTGGATCCGGCCGCGGCGGTCGCCCGTACGCGCCACCGCGCCGGCCTCGGCGACACCGTCACGCAGACGTTCGCCATGGCGTGGCGCTCGTTGATGAAGATGCGGCGTAGTCCGGAGCAGTACTTCGACGTGGCGTTGCAGCCGTTGTTGTTCACCGCGATGTTCGCCTACGTCTTCGGTGGCGCCATCTCGGGCAGCGTGCACACCTATCTGCCCCTGCTGGTTCCCGGAATCGTCGCGCAGACGGTGCTCACCACCTGCATGGCCACCGGAACGCAGCTGCGCGAGGACATGGACAAGGGGGTTTTCGACCGGTTCCGGTCCCTGCCGATGTCCCGGGTCGCGCCGCTGGCCGGGCCGATGGTAGCCGACCTGGTCCGATACCTGCTCGCGGCGACACTGACCTACACGATGGGTCTGATCCTCGGGTACCGGCCCGGCGGCGGAGCGCTCGGGGTGTTCGGGGCGGTCGTGCTCGCGGTCGTCACCGGCTGGTCGATCGCGTGGGCGTTCACCTGGATCGGCACGATCGCCCACAGCGCCCGCAGCGTGCAGGGCATCTCCATGATGATCATGTTCCCGTTGACGTTCCTGTCGAACGCGTTCGTCCCGGCCACCACCCTGCCGGGTTGGCTGGAGGCGTTCGTCCGGGTCAACCCGGTGTCGCATCTGGTCTCCGCCAGCCGGGACCTGGCGAACAACGGCGTGCTGACCGCGCAGGTCGGCTGGACCCTGCTGGCCGGACTGGCGGTGATCGTGATCTTCCTGCCGCTGTCCGTGCTCAGTTACCGGCGCCAGCTCTGACCACCCGGGTGGGCGACCCGGTCCGCCGCTCGACCAGCCGCTCGACCAGCCGGTCGACGAGGAGGCGGGCCTCGTCGAGCGGCTGGCGTCGATCCGCCTGATCGCCGGCCCGGGCCTTGGCGGTGCGCAACGCCCCGGGTGCCCGCCGTTCGGCGAGCTCCTCGACCCGTGGCCACGACAGCGACGGCGTTGTCGTGACATGGGAGAACCGGCGGGCCAGCGCGAGCAGTTCCACCGCCTCCCCCACCGTCACCCATGCCCGTCCGCCGCCACCGAGACCGTCCAACGTCTCGCCGTCCAGACCCTCGCCGCCCAGCGTCTCGCCGTCCGTGCGGCCCTCGCCGTCCGTGCCGTGGCGCAGGCACCAGGCGCCGAGGGCGAACAGCAGCGCGCCGCACGCGGGATAGTCGATCGAGGTGGCCTCGCGCCGCAATGTGGTGACGCAGCGCCGCAGACTGTCCCGAAAGAGGCCGCGGCCGGTGGCCAGCTCGTCGGCGGTGGTCGCGTGCCAGGTGAACGCGGCGAGCGACAGCGCATCCGCGACGACCACCCACGGTTCGGTGCCGGTCAGCTCGACACCGGGCAGCTGGATCTGACGCATTCTGGTCGTCGCGGCCCGATGACGGCGCAGACCTTCGGCGATGTCGCCGCGGGCCAGGGTGAGCTCCGCCCGGCCGATCGCCGCCAGCATCGCCCCGCCCAACGGCGCCCCGCCGGACGGGTCGATCCCGTCCAGATAGTCCTCGGCCTGCGCGAACCGACCGTCGTTGATCGCGTCGATCGCCAGCGCGACGTGGAGTTGCGCGACATCGTCGCGGGCGCCGAGACGTTCCAGCACGGGCAGCGCCGCCTGGGCGTGGGAACGGCCGAGGTCGGCTTCGCCCAGCTGCATCGTCAACTCGGCGAGCTGGGCGTGGAGCAGCGCGGTGATCCACGGGCCGTCCCGCGCGGTGACCAGGGTCAGCGCCTCGGTGGCGGCCTCGGCCGCCGCCCGCTGCGCGCCGGCGTTCTCCCGCCAGTGCGTCAGCCACACCAGACAGACCAGCCGGGTGTGGCGGTCGGCGTCCGCCGCCAGGATCGCCAGCCGCGCCTCGACCTGCGCCGGCTCGAGCTGGCCGATCGCGAGCAGCGCCCGGGCCGTGCCCTGCAGCCTCGGATCGTCCCCCGCCCGCGGGCAGAGCTCGACGAGCAGCTCGCGCAGCGCCGCGGGCAGACCGCCGTCGCCGATGTACAGCATGGTGCGGGCCACGACGGTCACCGCCGTGAGCGCGACGGTGCGCAGCGGCGGTGGCGGCGTCCACCCGGACAGGACGGCGTTGATCGCATCGAGCAGCAGCAGTATCCGGGTGTGTTCACCGCGGATCTCCCAGAACGTGCCGAGCACGGCGACCAGCCGGACGGCGGCTTCCACATCGCCGTCGGCGAGGGCCGCTCGCAGCTCGTCGGCCAGGTTCGTCTCCTCGGCCGCGACCGCGTCGATCGCGGCGAACTGCCCCGCGGTGGTGAGCTCGGCGCCGTGCCGGCTGGCATGGCCCACCGCCCAGACCCGTAACGCCCGCCGTGCCGCGGCCAGCTCACCGGCCTCGGCCAGCCGCAGCCGGCCGAACTCGCGGACGGTCTCCAACATCCGGTAGCGCACCCCGCCGGCGGACTCCCGTACCCCCAGCAGCGACTGGTCGACCAGCGCCTGCACCGTGTCCATGGCGTCCGCGGCGTCGGCGTCGGTGTCGGTGGCCACCGCGCTCGGCTCCGCGCGGTCCGCGCGGTCGGCTTCGGCGAGGACGTCCGTGGCGGCGTCCAGAGTGAAGCCGTCCGGGAACAGCGACAGCCAGCGCAGGGAGCGGCGTTCCGGTGCGGCGAGCAGGTTCCACGACCAGTCGATCACCGCGAGCAGCGTGCGGTGACGGTCGGGGGCGGTCCGATCCCCGCTGCGCAGCAGCGCGAACCGGTCGGCCAGGCGGCGGTCGATGTCGTGCACCGACATCACCCGCACCCGCGCCGCCGCCAGCTCGATCGCCAGCGGCAGGCCGTCGAGGCGCCGGACGATCCGCCCGACCACCTCGTCGTCGAGGCGTACCGACCGGCGCGCGGCCGCGGCGCGTTGACGGAACAGCTCGACGGCATCGGGATGGGCCAGCTCCCCGAGCAGATGCACCTGCTCGGCCCCGATCGCCAACGGCGCTCGGCTGGTCGTGAGGACCCGCAGGTCAGCGACGGTCGCGACGAGAAAGGCCACCAGCCCGGCGACCTCGGCGAGCACATGCTCACAGTTGTCGAGCACCAGCAGGGTCGGCCCCCGCGACAACCGTGCCGCGATGCGCGAACGCAGGTCGGCCCGTTGCGCCGGGGTCAGCACCCGACGTTCGCCGATCGACTCCCGCACGCCGAGCGCCGACCCGATCTCCCCGAGCAGATCCTCGGGCGCGCTCACCCCGACCAGCCCGACGACATGCACCGTGGGCAGTTCGGCCTCGCGGGCGAGCAGGTTCGCCAGCCGCGTCTTACCCAGACCCCCCGGTCCGACGATCGACACCACCCGGGACTGACCGAGCAGACCCAGCAGCCGCTCGACATCATGCTGACGTCCGAGCAGGGGAGTGGCGTCATGGCTGATGCCGGTGCGCACGGGCCGGTCGCGGGCGAGCAGGTCCCGCTGCACCCGAACAAGCGCCTCCCCGGGGCTCGTTCCCAGACGTTCGCGCAGGTCGCGGCGGTAGCGCTCGTAACGTTCGAGGGCCGCGCCGGCCCCCCGCACCGCGGCCTCGCTGCGCAGCAGATCGGCCAGCAGCTCCTCGTCGTCGCCGTCGTCGCCGTCGTCTCCCCGGCGCCCGGGCGGGGACCCCGCCCCACCCCGCGCCTCGGCCCGGGCCCAGGCCGCCAGCAGGACGGGGAAGGCCTCGGCGTGCTGCCCGGTGCGGGAACGGGCCCGGGCCAGCAGCAGACGCGCCGCCGTGAGATCGCGCTCGGCCGCGCGCCGCACGTCGGCGAGCGGCCCCTGCTCGTCCGCCGGCACCGACGGCAGCGCGGCGCCCAGCTCCAGCGCCTGGCGGGCCTGGTCAGCGGCGGCCCGCGGATCGGCGGCGACCAGCCTGCGGGCCTGCGCCACCAGCGTGCCAAGAAGCGCACTGTCGACCTGGGTCAGTTCGAGGCCGAGCCGGTAGCCCGCCCCGTCACGCACCACGGCCGCGGCACCGCAGGCCGCCCGGGTACGGGAGACCACCACCTGCAGACCCTTGGCGGCGTTGGCCAGCGGCTCACCCCGCCAGATCAGCTCGACCAGCCGCTCGGCCCGCACCGGCCGCCCCGGCTCGGCGGCGAGCGCCGCCAGCAGAGCCTGCGACCGATCGCCGACCACCGCGGCGCCCTCCCACCGCACCCCGCCCAGCAGGGTAAGGGTGACAGTCACGCTGATCAGTCTAGTTCGGCGGCTCGCACCGGGCGATCGCCCGCCGCGGCACCGAGGGTCGCCCGGCCGATCAGAGCCGCCCGGCCGCGCCGAGCCGGGCGTCGTCGTCGTAGCGTTCGCGGGCGGCGAGCAGATCGTCGAGGTTGTCCCGCGACCACCGCCGAGCCGCGTCGATGAGCTGCAACAACGACCGGCCGAGATCGGTCAGTCGGTACTCGACGCGGGGCGGGTTCTCGTCATGGCTCTGGCGGCTGATCAGGCCGTCGCGTTCCATCGCGCGCAGCGACTCGGTCAGGACCTTCGCGCTCACCGTGGTCAGGATCTGGCGTAGCTCGGTGAACCGGCGCGGCCCGCCCTCCAGACACAGGACGATCATCGCCGTCCACTTCTCGCCGATGCGAAACGGGACGGCACTCGTCGGACACGCCGGGTCGAACGTCGGGGCATCGGCCACGCGCTGCACCAGACCACGGTAGCCGATCTTCCCGACGTCGACGGCCATCCGGTCACGTTGCGGTAACCGGGGTGCTGTGATCTAGCTTGGCGCGCCATGGAGCAGACCAACATGGAACAGGCCGGCACGGAACAGGCCGGCACGGACAGAGCCGCCGCCCGGACCCCTCGGGTCGCGGTGCTGGGCGCCGGGGGGCGCGCCGGCCGGGCCGTCAGCGCGGAGTTCGTCCGCCGCGGACATCGTGTCCTCGGCGTGGTCCGCGACCCTGACCGGCATGCCGGGCTGCGCGCGGAGGGCATCGACCTGGTGCGGGCGGACGCCACCGGTGGACCCGCCCTGGTCGACGCGCTGGCCGGAGCAGACGTGATCGTCGTCGCCGTCACGCCCTTCACCGCCCCGCCGCCCACCTTCGACGGGTTCGACGAGACGTACTACGAACAGGTGGTCCGGGCCGTGGCCGCGGCCGCGCGGACGTCGCCGCCGGCCCGGCTGCTCACGATCGGCCTGTTCGCCACCCTGACCCTGGCCGACGGTGGGCTGGTACTGGACGACGCGGAGCTGTTCCCCCCGGCGCTGCTGCCGTTCGCCCGTGCCCACGCCCGGGTGCTGCCGGCGCTGCGCCAACACGCCGACGCGCTCGACTGGCTCGTCCTGACCCCGCCCGCCGGGCTACAACTGGGTGACGGCGCGGCGACCGCGCGCCCGGAGCTGGTAACCGGGCCGGTCGAGCGTGCCCGGGCCACCGGTGCGCTCAGCTACGCCGAACTCGCCCGGGCCGTCGTCGACCAGGCGCTGACCCCGGACCTGCACCGCACCCAGGTCACCGTCCTGACCGGGCAGCCGGGGTAGCGGACCTGGCGCGTCGCGGCGGGCAGCTGCTGTTCGACGCGACGCGCTCCCCCGTTCGGGGTGGACCGGCCGAGGTGTGGTGCGCGGCCGCGGGTCGCGCGGGTAGGGCCGTCTCCGGATGCTCCCGCCGCGCCCGCCGTGGCCCCGCCGGGCCTCTGGGGTGCGCCGACACGGCCAACGGGGAGTCATCCGGCGTCGTCCGACGGCCTCCGGCGGCACCGGGCGACCGGGTCGGGCCCTGGCCGGTCAGGACTGACAGCGAACCAAAAGGTTGGCGGGATAGGCAGGTGCGCAGGACGAAGGGCAGGCGGATCGACTGACACGGGAGGAGCGTGGATGACGCGGCACGGGATTGACCGACCACAGATACGCCGCGGTGGCCGCAACCCCGCACTGGACGGCGTACGCGGACTGGCCGTGCTGGCCGTACTGGTGTTCCACATGGATTCGCTGCGCGGCGGCCATCTGGGCGTCGACGTCTTCTTCGTACTCAGCGGATTCCTGATCACCGGGCAGCTGCTGGCCGAACAGGACCGGACCGGACGGGTCTCGTTCACCCAGTTCTATCTGCGTCGCGCCTACCGGCTGCTGCCCGCGTTCCTGCTGCTTGTCGCGGTCGCCGCGACAGCCGTGCTGGTGCTGGGCGGCGGCCGGGCCGACGAGCGGTCCTCGTTTCTGGGCAGCCTCGCCTCGTCGCTGCTGTATGTGAACAACTACGTCCAGGTGGTGTCGCAGTCGACCGGGGCCGGCTGGCTCGGGCACACCTGGTCGCTGTCCCTGGAGGAGCAGTTCTACCTGCTCTGGCCGCTGCTGCTGGTGCTCGCCTGCCGGTGGGGTCAGCTCGCCCGCCGGCTGCCGGTGGTCCTGCTCGGTGGGGCGGTCGCCGTGCTGCTGTGGCGCGACCTGCTGATCGCGCACGGTGCGACCGGACGGCGGATGTACTTCGCGCTCGACACCCGGGCGGACGCGCTGCTGGTCGGCTGTGCGTTGGCCGCGTGGCTGCGGGCGGCCCGGGCCGGGGCGGCCGGTGAGGACGCCGCGGGTCTGGTGTGGCGACGGCGCGTCGAACGGGTCCGGGCCGCGCTGCCGGTCGTCGGCCCGCTGGCGCTCGCGCTGCTGGCGGTGGGGGCCTGGAGGATCCCGGCCGACTGGGGTCCGCGTCCGAGCATGTTGTCGCACGGCGGCTACACCGTCGTCGCGCTCGTCGCGGGTGCGCTTGTGCTCGCCCTGGAACTCGGCGCCACCTCCAGCTGGTTGTACCGCGCGCTGGCGGCCGCCCCGCTGGCCTGGCTCGGCCGGATCTCCTACGGCTTCTACCTGTGGCATTTCCCGGTGGTCGCGCACTGGGGGCCGGACCTCGCCGGCGCGATCGGCCGGTGGCCGGCGATCGTCCTGGTCGGCCTGATCTCCGTGGCGCTGGCCGCGACCTCCTACTACCTGGTCGAACTGCCCATCCAGCAGTATCGTCCCGCCCACACCCGACCCCGCCCCGCCGACGTCCGGCTTCGTCCCGCCGATGTCCGGCCCGGCCCCGCCGACGTCCGGCTTCGTCCGACCGCCGCCGCCTCCGTTTCCACGTCCTCGGCGCGGACGGTCGCCGTCCTGGTGGCGCAGGAGCACCGGGGGCAGTACGCCTGGAGCGCGCAGGAGCGGCAGGCGTCCTGACGCGAACCGCCACAATCCGGTGGACGGGAGCGTGGGGTGGCGATCAGACTCCCGCCATGTTCGTGATCGCACGGCGACGCAAGGCTCAACCGCCCCCGCCCTGGGTGGTCTGGGAGGCACTGACGGAGCCCAACCGCGATCCAGCACGGCCCTGGCTCGAACCGCGGATGGGGGAGACCGTGCCGCGAGTGCTCGAGGCGCGGCATCCGACCCTGGTGGTCTGGTCGTCCCTGTGGCTGGCGCATCCCGACGATCAGATCCGGTTCGATCTCGCCCCCAGCGGTTCCGACACCAGCCTCGAGTGGAGCCTGCTGTCGCCCCGGCAGATCGGCCCCGAGGAGGTCAGCCCGCGCCGCCGGCGCCTGAACGAACTCATCAACGGCCAGCTGCGCGACACCTTCGGCTAGCGCGCGGTCCACGAACGTTTCCGGCTGTGGTGGACCGGATCGTGTGTCAGCGGCCGAGGACCGGGGCTCGCAGCGGTGTCTGCCCGGGTCAGGGGCGGGTGCGGGAGTGCAGGACCAGAGCCCAGGTCAGGCAGGCGAAGGCCGCGGTGGCGCTGGCGGTGCGAACGAGGTTCCAACGGACCCAGGTGGTCTCGAACGCGGCCCGGGCGGCGGCGAGGTCGGTGGGCCCGCCCGGCTGGCCGACATGCGAGAGGTCGTTGTTGAGCGGGACGTTCACCGCACCGGTGGTGACGATCGTCAGGCCGTACAGGACGAACCCGGCGGCGATCCAGCCCAGCGTCGCGCGGTGGCCGCCGCCGAGCTGCGTGAGACCCGAAACACCCGTGAACAGCAGGGCGCCGAGAAACACGAGGAAGAACCAGCCGTTCTGGATCGCGTCGTTGATCGTCTGCATCGTGGTGACGAAGGTCCGGTCGTCGGCGTGGCGCAGACCCGGCATCACCGAGCAGGAGTAGGCGAAGTACAACCCGGCCATCAGACCCACGGTGACGAGGGCACCGATCAGCGAGGCGTGGCGCAGCAGATCCATCGTCGATCTCGATTCTTCCCATGAACGGCGCGGGCCGTGGGCCGGACGTGACCCGGCGGCCGGACGTGACCCGGCGGCCGGGTACGGGCCGGCGGCGGGCGCGGGGTGGTGGGGCCCGGTGGTGTTCGGCATGGGACCAAGTCAACGGTGGCGGGCGCCGGTGCTCCATGGTCGAGACACTCGGATGCATGTTCGGGCGTCCAGACCGGGCGTTATCCTCGCGGTCGTGGACGCGATCGTCGGCCTGCTGGACGGGCCGCGGGCGAACCGGGCGTTCCTGTTGCGCTCGATTCTCACACCGCCGTGGTCGCTGCGTATCCAGGACGAGGCACCGCTCGCGATCGCGGCGATGGTCCGCGGCGAGGCCTGGGTGCTCGCCGACGACGGAACACACGTCCGGCTCGGGGCGGGGGATGTGGCGGTCATCCGCGGGCCCGCGCCATACACGGTCGCCGACGACCCGGCGACCCCACCCCACATCGTGATCCACCCGGACCAGCACTGCACCGACCTCGCCGGCAACAGCCTCGCCGCCAGCATGGATCTCGGCGTGCGCACCTGGGGCGACAGCCTGGACGGCCCGACGGTGATCCTCACCGGGGCGTACCTGCTCGAGGGGGAGGTGAGCCAGCGGCTGCTGCGGGCCCTGCCGCCGCACCTGGTGGTGCGCCGCGACAGCTGGGACTCACCGCTGGTCGGGCTGCTCGCCAGCGAGATCACCCGGGACGACCCGGGCCAGGAGGCGGTGCTCGACCGGCTGCTCGACCTGCTGCTCATCGCGGTGCTGCGGGTCTGGTTCGCCCGGGCCGGTCAGACGGCGCCCGCCTGGTACCGGGCACATGACGATCCGGTGGTGGGTCCGGCGCTGCGTTACCTCCAGGGGCATCCGGCGCATCCGTGGACGGTGGCGAGCCTGTCGGCCAAGGTCGGGGTGTCCCGGGCGACGTTGGCGCGCCGCTTCACCGACCTCGTCGGCGAGTCCCCGATGGCGTTTCTGACCGGCTGGCGGCTCGACCTCGCCGCCGACCTGTTGCGCGAGCCCACGGCCACGGTGGACGCGGTCGCCCGCAAGGTGGGCTACGGCAGTGGTTTCGCGCTGTCGGCGGCGTTCCGCCGTGTCCGCGGCATCAGCCCCCGCGACCACCGCGTCGCCCCGGCCGCCCGCTAGAGCGGCTTTGCCGGACCCGCGACCTCGGGGTTTAGGGTCGCCTAACCTATGTGATGGTCCGGTTTGGGTGATGTTGGGTCCGGGTGGGCGCCGGGCGTGGCGCGGGTGACGGGAGAAGAAGGCGTGGGCAGGGGCGTGGGTATCGGCGGGGGTGTGGGATGGCGGTAGACGGCGCGGTCGCACCGGCGGGGCGGGATCTCGCGGCGCTGCGGCGGCCGGTGCGGACCAGGATCACGGTGGCCGCCGGGTCGCAGGCGCTCGCCGCGATGCTCGCGGTGACCCCGGCGGTGATCCTGGTGGAGATCGCCCGCCGGCTGCTGGGCGGCGGGGACCGTCCGGTGTGGGGCCTGGCGTGGCTGGCCGTCGGCCTGCTGTTCGCCCGCTTCGTGCTGTACGCGGTGGCTGGTCTGCTCAGCCATCTCGCCGACGCCGACCTCGCCCACCTGCTGCGTACGCGGCTCACCGGGCAGCTCGGCGCGCTACCGCTGAGCTGGTTCGCCGGCGGGGTCTCCGGGCAGGTGCGCGCGGTGGTGCAGGACGACGTCGCGGCCCTGCACCACGCGGTCGCCCACGCCCGCGCGGACCTGGCCGCGGCGATCGCCGGGCCGCTGGTCGTCGTCGGCTACCTGCTGTGGGTCGACTGGCCGTTGGCGCTGGTCACGATCGCTCTGGTGGCACTCGCCCAGGCCATCCGGATGCGGCTGGCCGTGCGTGCGGGCGACCAGCGGGCGCGGATGGCGGCGGCGAACACCGAGTTCACCGCGGCCGTGCTGGAAGGGGTGCGGGGCATCGTCGAGCTCAAGGCGTTCGCCGGCGACGGGCCACCGACCCGGTTGCGGACCGCGGCGGCCGAGTACGTCGACGCCGACGAGCAGGCCCAGCGGATCTTCCTGCGCCCGCGGGGGATCGCCCGCGCGACGGTGGCGCCGTCCACCGTGGTGTTCGTGGTCACCGGGCTCGGGGTGGCGCTGGTCGGTGCCGGCTGGTCCGACCCGGTCGACCTGGTCGCCTTCGCGCTGCTCGGGGTGGGCCTGTTCGAGCAGCTCACCCCGATCTACCTGGCGCAGCAGCTGCGCGAGTCCGCGCGGGACGCGGCCGGGCGGATCACCACCCTGCTGCGTGAGCCGCCGCAGCCCACCGTCGCACCCGAACGGGCCCGTGTCCCCGGCACCCCGCTGACCGTCGAACTCGACGACGTCCACTTCACCTATCCGGATGGTCACGCCGTCCTGCACGGGGTGAGCGCGACGCTCGCACCGGGCACGGTGACGGCGCTGGTCGGGCCGTCGGGCGCCGGCAAGTCGACGCTCGCGACACTGGTGGCGCGCTTCGCCGACGTCACCGGCGGCGCGATCCGCCTCGGTGGGGTCGACCTGCGCGAGCTCGACCGCGACGAGCTCTACCGGCACGTCGCCTTCCTGCTGCAGGACTCGGTGCTGCTGACCCGGTCGATCCGGGACAACATCGCCCTCGCCGCCCCGACCGCGACCGACGACGCCGTGCACGCGGCCGCCCGCGCCGCCGCGATCGACGAACGCCTGCGCGCGCTGCCCCGCGGCTACGACTCGGTGGTCGGTGCGGACGCGCACCTGTCCGGTGGTGAGGCGCAGCGGGTCGCGATCGCCCGCACCCTGCTCGCCGACACCCCGATCGTCCTGCTCGACGAGGCCACCGCCTTCGCCGACCCCGACTCCGAGGCCGCCATCGCCGACGCCCTGGCCGAACTCGCCGTCGGACGAACCGTGCTGGTCATCGCCCACCGGCTCTACACGATCACCGCGGTCGACCAGATCCTCGTGCTGGACGAGGGCCGACTGGTCGAGCGGGGCCGCCACGGCGACCTGCTCGCCGCCGGCGGACGCTACGCCGCGCTCTGGGCCGCCCAGCAGGGCAGTGCCACGACCAGCCCGGAGGGGGCCCGATGACAGGGCGGCTGCGCGGGCTCGTGCCCGCCGACCAGCGGGCGCCGCTGCGCCGCTACCTGGGGGCGATCTGCGGCTACGCCGTGGCCGAGGGCGCGGCGTTCGCCGTGCTCGCCCCGCTGCTGACGGCATTGTTGCAGGGACGGACGGCCACCGCCGGACGATGGGTGATCCCGCTGGCCGCGGCGGCGGTCGTCGGCTGGTGGGCGCACTACTACCTGGGTTCGCGGGCGCTACGGCTGTCCACCGCGTGGCGCCGCGACCTGTACACCCGGTTCGGTGACCGGCTGCTGACGCTGCCGCTGGGCTGGTTCGACGCGGCCGGCGCCGGCACACTGCCGCAGCTGGTCACCGGGGACGTCGCCCGGGTCGCGGGCAGCGTGTTCCTCGCCCAGGCGTTGCTCGGGGCGATCCTGACCCCGGCGACCCTCGCGGTGGTCCTGCTCGCCCTCGACTGGCGGCTCGGGATCGCCGCCCTCGCCGCGATCCCGGTGGTGCTCGTCGCGCTGGGGTTGGCGCGCCGGCTGACCGCCCGCGCCGAGGCCGCCGACCATGCCGCGATCACCGACGCCGGGGCCCGGCTGGTCGAGTTCGCCGGCGCCCAGCCGACCCTGCGGGCCGCCGGTCAGAACGAGGCCGGCCGGGCCGAGCTGGACCGGGCCCTGGCCGCCCAGCACCGCGCGGCGCGCCGCCAGGTCATCGCCTCGCTGCCCGGCGAGTACCTGGGGGAGCTCGGCCTGCAGCTCGCGTTCACCGCCCTGCTGTGCACCGGCGTGGCCCTGGCCACCCACGACCAGCTCGGTCCGCAACGGATGATCGCGCTCGTCGTCGTCGGCATCAGCCTGCTGCGCCCCCTGGACGCCCTGGTCGGGCTCGGCGCGGACCTGCGCGGCGCCCAGGCGTCCGCCGACCGCCTCGAGGAGCTGTTCGCCGTCGCGGCGCTGCCCGAACCCACCTCGAGCGCCGACGTCGCCCGGATCTCCCACGCCGGCGTCGACCTCGTCGACGTCCACTTCGCCTACCCGGGTGGCCCCGAGGTGCTGCGCGGACTGACCCTGTCGATCCCCGCCGGACGCACGACGGCGCTGGTCGGTGTCTCCGGCGGCGGCAAGACCACGGTGACCCGGCTCATCGCCCGGTTCCACGACGTCGACGCCGGGACGGTGCGCCTGGGCGGGGTGGACGTCCGCGAGCTGCCCAGCGCCGAGCTGCTGTGCCGCCTCGCGTTCGTCTTCCAGGACGTTTACCTCTTCGACGGCACCGTCGAGGACAACATCCGCTTCGGCCGTCCGGACGCCACCGACGCGCAGGTCCGCGAGGCCGCCCGTCGGGCCCGGGTCGACAGCGTCGTCGCCCGGCTGCCCGGTGGCTGGGCCGCCCGCGTGGGCGAGGGCGGCCGGCTGCTCTCCGGCGGTGAACGCCAGCGGGTCGCCATCGCCCGGGCCCTGTGCCGGGACGCGCCCATCGTCCTGCTCGACGAGGCCACCGCCGCGCTCGACCCGGAGAACGAGGCCGCCGTGCACGCGGCGTTGGCCGAACTCGCCGCCGAGCGAACGGTTCTGGTCATCGCGCACCGGCTGAACACCGTCGTGCGCGCCGACCAGATCGCGGTGCTGGCCGACGGCCAGGTCGTCGAGTGCGGATCCCACGCCGACCTGCTCGCCCGCGACGGCCACTACGCCGCGTTCTGGCGCGACCGTGAGCGGGCCGGCGGCTGGCGCCTCCCCCCAGGGAACCCCCAGGTGGGCCCTGTGCGGGGGTAGCCCGAAGGGCCGACAGGCCCGGTGCGCGGCGGTGGAGGCACCAGAAACCGGTCTGTCACAGGGGCCGGCCGTCGAACTGTTGCCATCAGCATGCGGACGAACCGAACTACATGGTCACAACAGCCTTCCTACAGGCCATCGAGTCATATGCGTTGAGCGCACCCTCGTTTACGATGCGCTCATGGCGATACGGCTGGGTCGTCCAGTAATGCTGGCAGTAGTCGGGGCTGTCGTCCTTGCGGTCGGGTTCGCGCCGGCCGCCGACGCGACCTCCCACGGCGATCGGCACGGCTCGCCCGACACCGTGGCAGCCCCGCCCTCGCCCACCGCCACCGCCACCGCCACCGCCACCACCGCAGCGCCGGCCGCCGCGCGGGTGGCCGCCGACTCCTCGGCGACGGATCCGCTCGCCGGCGCCACGGACCCGGCGGCGTCGCCGTCCGCGTCCACGGAGCCGTCCGCGTCCACGGCGGTGGAGTCGCCGTCGGCCACGCCGTCCGCGGCGACGGAGACCACCGGGGCCCGGCTACGCCTGGTCGTCTTCGAGCAGGACATCGTGCTCGTCTCGGCGCGCGGCCTTCCGGCGCAGGCCCCGGTGACGCTGGCCGCGACCGCCGCCGGCCTGGGGGGCACCACGACGACCCGCACCGACGCCGACGGGCGTCTGATCGTCGGTTTCCTCGTGCCCGCGGGTTATGACGGCACGGTCACGGTCACCGCCACCTCGGGCGAGACCAGCGCCACGAGCACCCTGAAGGTGATCGTCCCCACCGCCGCACCCCACGCCACCTCGTCGACCTCGTCGTCGGCCAGCTCGGCGTCCCCCTCGGCGACGCCGGCCCCGAGCGCGACACCCACCGCCTCGGACGCCACCGCCTCGGACGCCACCGCCTCGGACGCCGCCCCCTCAGCGGCCACCCCCTCGGACGCCACGTCCTCGCCGTCGCCCACGCAGCAGGCCGTCACCACCACCCCCACCGCCGCGCTGCCGGCCGGGGCGGCGCGGAACGTCACGGCCGGCGGTGCGTCGTCCCAGCCCGCGGGGCCGGTGAGCCCCGGGGGGCGGGGCTGGAAACTCATCCTCGGTGACGACTTCGACGGTACCGAGCTGGACCGGGCGAAATGGCAGCTGTGCAACCCGAGCTTCCGGGCGCTGTGCCTGCCCTGGAACGACGAGAAGCAGATCTACAACACCGCGGCGACGGACAACGCCAACGTCCGCGTCGCGGACGGAGCGCTGCACCTGACCGCCACCCGGGACGCGGGTGGGCAGATCCGTTCCGGCATGGTCAGCACCGGTCCGTGGCCGGCGTCCTTCGGCCCCGCACCGGCCGGCTACAAGCCGTTCTCCTACACCTACGGCTACTACGAGGGCCGGGTCCGCATCCCACGCGGCAACGGCTTCTGGCCGTCGATGTGGCAGCTGCCGGCGGGGGCCACCGGCGGTGCCGGCTGGCCCGACACCGGCGAGATGGACGTCTTCGAGATCCCCGGCAACAACCCGACCGAGTACCACTTCACCGCCCACTGGGGTGGTGGTGGCGGCGAGTGCAACCACCCGTGCTCCCCGCAGCAGGCGACGATCTCGGACGCGTCCGCCGGCTGGCACGTCTTCGGCCTGGACTGGGAGCCCGACGGCCTCACCTGGTACGTCGACGGGGTGAAGAGGGGGCACACGGTCAGCGACCCGGGTGCGGTGAAGAACACCCCCTTCTACGTCATCGCCAACTTCAGCGTCGGCGGAACCTGGGGCCCGCTGGGCGGCGGGGTGGACGCGAGCACCCCGTTCCCGGCCAGCATGGACATCGACTACCTGCGCGTCTACCAGCGCGCCTGACACCACCCGGGGCACCGGCCCGGCGGATCGGCCGCGCGGTTCGGCCCGCGGGGCTGATCCGCGGACCGTCCGCGGACAGTCCGAAGACCGTCCGAGGGACCATCCGCACAACGACCCACTCGGTGGCGAACCGATCGCATAATGCATTATCGGGGGAAGCCGGGTGGCGGCAGGGATACCCGCCGAGCTTCGATCGGCGGCACCGGTGCGGCCACCGGGCGCGGGCGACGCGGTTTCGGGACGCCCGGGTCAGGGGGGGCGAGGTGTGCGCGCAGGGCGGGGCGGACGACCCCCGGAGCGCCTTGGCGCGGCTGGTGAGCGCGCTCTCCGACACCCCCACCCTCGAACGCGCCGCCGCCCGTCGGCTCCTGCGTGACCTGGTCGTCGGGCATCTTGGTCCGGGCCGCGAACTGCATCTGGCCGAGTACGACGAGCCACGGCAGTGGTTCACCGCGCTCGTCCTCGAACTGGCGCGGGAACCCGGCGGGCTCGCCGCGCTGCGTCGCGCGGTGACGGACCTGCAGCCGGACTCCCGGCTGGCCCGGCAGGTCGACCAGATCGTCGCGGCGGCCCCGAGCGCGGCCTCGGCGGCGAACCCGGCGGAGATGGCGACGGTGGGCGGGCCGGGTGTCCCGCCACCGGTGCGGCTGACGCCCGTGGAGATCCGGGAGCTGGCGGTGGTCTTCGGTGCCGGGGTCGGCGCGCGGCACCTGCTGATCACGGCCGGCCTGCCGACGGAGCGGATTCCGATCGCCGCGAGCGACGCGGCCACCTTCTGGGTACAGGTGTCCTGGCTGCTCGGCGATGGGCTGATCGTCGACGGTCGCCGCCGGGTCCTGGCCGCCGCCGCCGCGAGCTATCCGTTCAACGCCGTGTTCGCCGCCGCCGGGTCCTGACGGGCGGCCCGCACATGACGATCGCCCTCCCGCGGGAACGGACACGTCTGGAGCGGGAAGGTCCGCAGCCGGTCGGTCACCCGACGCGAAGGTCGCTGTGGTACGCCCGCCGCGTTACGCTGTGCGCCAGATACGACGAGCTGCGCGACTGTGCGCAGCCGCTGGCGGGCATGGTGCGAGCACCCGGGGGGGCCGTGGCCCAGCGTAGTTTGCCGTCCGCGCGGCGTGATGCGCTGCGCGCGGATCTGCTGCGTGACTTCGTTGACGTGCTTGATCAGAGCGCCGCCCCGACCGACCCGGCCCAGCGGGCGCTGCTGGTGCGCTGCTTCGAGCGGCGCGCCGGGGTCCGGCTGTACCTGCCGCAGTTCGACGTTCCCCGAGACTGGTGCTACCAGTTCGTGGCGGGATGCGTCGATGACCTCGCCGACGGGGTGCAGACCCTGGTCGACGCGGTCGAGGATCTGCGCCCGCGCTCCCCGCTGCTACACGGTCTGCGCCGCCTGCAGGGCGAGTGGGAGGCCCTCGCGGTCGCCGAGCAGGCCGGTGACCTGTGGGAGGTGCTGCGGGCGGAGCTCGGCGGGGTGCCGGCCCGGTCGGCCACCCGGGCCTTTCGGGAGGCCTGCTACCCGGCCCAGCCGCCGCACCACTGCGCGGATGCCTGGCAGCTGTTCGTGTGGGCGGCCGGTCGGGAGCCGCAGCCGGGCACCCTGGCGCCCCACGCGGTGTTCCTGCTGCACTGCGCCGATCTGCTCACGCCGGCCACGGTGGTGCGGGTCGAGGCGTGGCTGTGCGCACGGGCCTACCGAGAGGCGCTCACCCCGCGGCTCAACGAGGCCAGGCTGGCCGCGGCCGCCTGTTCCAGCTGGGCCCGCACCCGACGTTCCTGCGTGGCGTTCCTGCAGTTCCAGCCGCTCGGGCCGGCGCACACCTATCGCGCGGCGTGGTGGCTGGGCTGGGCGGGGGAGCCGGTCGCCCACCGCGGCCCGGCCCGGCCGGCGACGACCGAACAGTTCGAGGAGATCGCGGCCATCGTCGTCGAGGAGGCCGAGGAGGTCTTCGCCGGTGAGCTGCCCGCCGGTGAGCTCGCCGCCCTGACGGTGGAGATCGTCCTGCCGGCCGAACAGCTGGCCCTGCCGGTCACCGGCTGGGGCCGGTCGGTCGGTGGCACCCACCGCTTTCTGCTGCAGGATCATGCGCTGGTGGTGCGCAGCTTCGAGCGCGCCCACTGGCCGATCGCCACCCGGTTTCGCTGGTTGCAGCGCTGGGCCGCGCTCACCCAGGCCGATGAGGGTGCGCTGCTGGCGGTGGACGCCGCCCAGGTCGGGGTCTACGGGTTGGACTCCGACCACCGGATCGCCGCGGTCGCCATCAGCGGCCCGCCGATGCCCGGAACGCCGGCCCAGCGCCAGCTCGCCGGCGCGCTGCAGGCCGGGATCGGCGTCGCCGCCTGGGAGCACGCCGACCCCGACCGGCCCGCCGGCGATGCCGCGCTGATCGCGCTGCTGCTGGCCGGCAGCCCGCTCGACCTGCCGCACCGGTTCCGCCTCGAGAACCTCGCCCGGCTGGAGTCGCTGGGTGACCTCACGGCGCTCGGTGACCCGGCGAAGGTCCGGGACGCGGCTGCCCGGCGTACGGCGACCCTGCTGTGGGACGATCCCGGCCGGGTCGCCGGGCGCACCCGGGTCGCGTCGTCGCCGGTCGAGCCGACCCGGTGGGAGTTCGCATGACGCTGAACGACGCTCCCGGCGCGGACCAGCCAGCCGACGATCAGCCCGACAAGCCGACCCGGCTGCGGTATCTGCGGGAGCCACCGCGCGGTGGCCTGCCCTCGAGCGGCTGGGGCGAGCACGGCTTCACCGAGACGCTCACGGGTGCCCTGCATCCGTTGCCGGTGGTGGCCTGGAATCTGCATCTCGTGGTCGATGCCAACCCGACCTTCTCCGCGGTGTGGTCGGACGCCGTGCCCACGCTGGCCGAGACGCTGCGCGCCCAGCCCGCGTTCCACACGGTCGCCGTCAGCTACCTTCGGTCCACGCCGGGCCGTGTCGACCCTGGCCTGCCCGAGCAGGGCCGCGCCGCGACCCGGATGACCTGGCTGTTGACCGACGGGGTGGGCCCGGCCTGGAAGTCCGGGCAGATGGCGCGGGTGCTCGCGGGGTGGGCGACCGGCGGGCCGGTGGCGGTCCTCGACGTGCTCGCGGCGCACACCTGGCACCAGAGCGATCTGCGTGCCACGCGGGTCCGGATGCTGGGGGTCGGCCCGGACGAACCCGGTCGGGTGAGCCGGTGGCACTACGGCGGGCCGGGGGGCGCCGAGCGGCCGGGTCCGTCCACGCTGCCGGCGCCGGTGCCCGTGCTGGAGATCGACGCGGGATGGATCGCCCGGTGGGCTCGGTTCGTCGCCGCGCGTGATGCGAGCTGGTTCGAGACCGCCGCGGTCCTCACCGGTCCGGACGCCTCGGCGGCGGACCCGGTGGTACCGCTGTCGGCGCCGTCAGCCGCGGAGCGGCTGGCGAACTTCGGTGCCTACGCGTCCCCCGCCGCGCAGCGCCTGGCCGCTCTGCTGGCGGCGGTTCCCGCGCTTGGCCGGCGAGGTCTGCGCGCCGTCGCCGGCATCGCCGGCGCCCACCGCCGGGATCTGTCCGAGGTGTTCGCGTTCGGTCTGCTGGCCCCCGGTGCGGCCCGCGCGACCTTCGAACCCGATCCGGACCTGCGGGGCGCCCTGCGCGCCCAGCTCACCCACTCCGACGTCGAACGAGTGCGTCGCGCGGTCGCCCCGACACCACATCCACATCCCGAAACTGAAAGTGAAAAGCACATCACTATGAGTAGTATCACTGGGGTGGGTCGACTCATGACCGAGGCCACTGGGCCCTCGAGCGCGGTGCCCGCCAGCCGGCGGGACGCCGACGTCGCGGACCGGTCCGAACCCGGCACCAGGGCGCCGGACCCGCACGCGGCGGTGCCCATCGGGCCCACCGAGTCCGGCGGGCCCACCGTGGCGGCGGCGACCTCGCTGATGTCCGCGGGTCACCTGCCGCGGCTGTGGGGCAACGTGCCCTCGCGCAATCCGCACTTCACCGGCCGGCACGACCTGTTGGACGCCCTGGATACCCGGTTGCGTGAGGGCATCACCTCCGTGCTGCCCGAGGCGCTGCACGGGATGGGCGGGGTCGGCAAGACACAGCTCGCCGCCGAGTACGTCTACCAGCATCTGGGCGACTTCGATGTGATCTGGTGGATTCCCGCCGAGCAGAGCGTCCAGATCGCCAACGCGTTCATCGAGCTGGGCCAGCGGCTCGGACTCGACGTCGGCTCCGAGGCGAACGTCGCCGTCCGCCAGGTCGTCGAGGCCCTGCGTCTGGGCGACCCCTACCCACGCTGGCTGCTGGTGTTCGACAACGCCGACGATCCCGCGGCCGTGCGGGAGTACGTTCCCGCCTCCTCGACCGGACGGATTCTGGTCACCTCCCGTAATCCCGGTTGGGGCCATGTGAGTCGTCCCCTCGAGGTGGCGGTGTTCCGCCGCGAGGAGAGCGTCGACCTGCTGCGCAGCCGGGGTGGTCCGCTCACCGACACCGACGCCGACCGGCTCGCCGCCGCCCTCGGTGACCTGCCCCTGGCGATCGAGACCGCCGCGACCTGGCGGGCCGAGACGGGCATGTCCGCCGCCGAGTACCTGCAACTGCTCGACGACAAGCTGACCGAGCTGCTGGACACCCCACCGGCCGACTACCCGCGTCCGGTCACCGCCGCGTGGAACGTGTCGCTGGACCGGCTGGCCGAGAGCAACCCGGCCGCGCTGGAACTCCTGCAGGTGTGCGCGTCCTTCGCACCGACGCCGATCTCCCGCCAACTGCTGTCCCGGGCTTTCAACGAGACGATCTCCCCAGCCCTGGACGAGGCGCTGCGCGACCCGGTGAAACTCAGCCGGGCGATCCGCGACGTCCACCGGTTCGCCCTGGCCCGCATCGACCATCGCGACAACTCGATCGTCATGCACCGCCTGGTGCAGGCCGTGCTGGTCAACCGGATGACCCCGCCGCAGCAGGGAACCATGCGCCACGGCGCCCATGTGATGCTGGCGGCCAGCGACCCGAACGACCCGCTCAACCCGGCGCTGTGGTCGACCTACGCGGATCTCTATCCGCACATGGTCGCCTCCAACACCGAGCGGTGCGAGGACCCCCGGGTCCGTCAGCTGCTGATCAACCTGTGCGACTACCTGTGGTCCTGGGGTGATCACGAGGGCAGTGCCGAGTTCGCCCGCCGGGTGAGCGAGGCCTGGCGGGCCGACTTCGGCGACGAGGACCCCTACACCCTGCAGATGAGCCTGCGTTTCGGCTGGGGGCTCGTCGTCGTCGGTCGCTACGCCGAGGCCGCCGAGGTCAACCAGCGCACCTACGAACTGTCGATGCGGGTCAACGGCCCCGACGCCGAGATGACCAACGAGCTGATGGGCAACATCGGTGCCGACCGGCGTTGGCGCGGCGAGTTCGCGGCGGCGCTCGAGATCGCGCAGGACGCCCACACCCGTGCCCGCCGGGCGTTCGGCCCCGACGATCCGCAGACCCTGGGCGCCGCCCACAACGTGGCGGTGTGCCTGCGTCTGCTCGGCCGGTACAGCGAGTCCTTGGTGCTGGGGGAACAGACCTGGACGCAGGCGGTGCGGTTGTACGGCGAGGACCACACCGAGAGCCTGACCAGCCTGACCGGGGTCGCCCTGGACCGCCGTGAGCTCGGCGACTATCTCGGCGCCCGAACCGCGCAGGAGGACATCGAGGCCCGCTTCCGGCGGGTGTACGACCTCACCGAGAACCATCCGGCCCGGCTGCATGCCATCCGCTACCTGGCGGTGGCCCATCGCAAGGCCGGTGACCACCCGCGGGCGCTGGTGCTGTCGCGCGATGTCGAACAGCGCTTCTTCCACCGCTACGGCGGCCGACACCCGTCCTCCCTGGCCGCGGCGCTGGGACTGTCGATCGACCTGCGCCACGCCGGGTTGCTCCAGGAGGCCCGCGACGTGTGCCTGCGGACGCTGCGCCGCTACACGGACAAGATCGGCGAGGCACATCCGCACACCCTCGCGGCGGCGGTCAACCTCGCCGTCATCGACCGTCTCGCCGGTCGCGCCGCCGACGCCCTCGACCGCGACGAGCAGACGTTCGCCGCCTACACCGAGCGGCTCGGCGCCGAGCATCCCAGCACCCTCGCCGCGGCGACGAACCTGGCCAGCGATCTGCACGCACTCGGACGCTTCGCCGCGGCGTCGCACCGCGACGAACTGACGCTGGCGATCTCGACGCGTGCCCTCGGCGAGCGCCATCCCTCCACCCTGGCGGTCGCGGCGAACCTCGCGATGGACCTGCGGGCCCTCGATCGCACCGACGAGGCACGCGAGCAACAGGCCAGGACCCTGATCCGGATCGACACGGTGCTCGGCCGCGACCATCCCGCCGCGCGTCAGGTGGTCGCCTGGATTCGGCTGGACTGCGACATCGACCCGATGCCCATCTGACCCGACTGTTCCCGCGCGGGGACGAGCGGGGCGAGCCACCCGGCGAGTTCCACCAGCCGCGCCGGCAGGGCCCCACCGGTGATCTCCCGGGCCACGGCCGCGACCAGGTCGGGCCGTCGAAGCAGCACGCGGCCCGCCGGGTGCCGCTCACCGAGGGCCAGGCCCAGCCCGACGAGCGCCCGCCGCCGCTGTTCACCGGGCTGTCCCCGCTGCTCACCAGTCTGTCCCCGCTGTTCACCGGGCTGACGCAGCAGCGCCGCGTAGCGGGTCAGGGCCAGATCATGGTCGCCGCGGATGAGGGCGCAGTCGGCGGTGGTGGCGCCGCGGTAGGCCCGCGCCGGCTCGTCGCGTTCGATCCGCCGCAGGGCATCCCGGTCGGCCAGCCACAGCCGGGCCAGGCAGGCCCGGGTGTCCAGGGCGCGGACATCCGGATCGGGTTCGAGTCGCCGCGCCGGTGCGGGCGACCCCACGGGCGCCGCGTCGCCCGCCCGCCAGGCCGCGGCGAGCGCGCGTGCCGCCCGCGGTGCCACGGCGAGATGATGCAGCTCCCACAACGCGCGGGCATCCGCGGTCACCAGCTCCGCGAGACGGTCGGCCTGCGCCGGGACGGGTTCGGTCAGCCAGCCGGTCACCGTGGTGACGACACCGGTCACGAAACGGCGCCCGAGCGCGGTCAGCGGGCCGGTCCGCAGCAGGTCCCAGGCGGTCTCCCACACGGCGCGGCGGCCCAGGGCGAACTCGAGGTGCGCGAGCATGGCCTCCTGCGCCGCGCCGCGTCGGCGCTGGGTACGCCAGAAGTCGGTGACGCCGAAGAACGCGTACACCCCCTGCAGGGCGCTGCGCGCGGGCCGCGGATCGTCGCGCCAGGGGACCCGGCGCAGATGCGGCGCCGCCGCCGGATCGACCAGCTCACCCAGGTGCAGCAGGGCGCCCAGCACGCAGTGGCGCACCTCGTGGACGAGGGTGACCGCGCCGTCCACCGCGTCGGTGGGCATCGACATCACGACACTGCCCACGGCATCGCCGGACGTCGCGCTGAACGATCGGAAACGGGCGGTGGACGGAGCCGGTACGACCGTGAGGATCGCCGCGTCGACCGCCGCCGCGGTCCCGGGATGACCGGTGCGCAGGACCTCGCGGGCCGCGCCCAGACGCCGCTCCCACCGCGAGATCTCCGCGGCGGGCAGCCATTCCGGCCGGGCGTCACTGTCCGCCCTGCGGTACGGGTCGGCATCCTCGATGATCAGGCCGGTGTCGACCGTGCGGGTCCGGCGCCATCGAGGCGCCGAGTTCTGATCATCCGGGGCCGGCGGGCCGCCCGGCTGGTCGGGACCGGGAACGCGGACCCTGTCCGCGGGGCCGACGATCCACACCGCCGTACCCGGGCCGCTGCCCGGGCCGTTGTCCGGGCCGTTGTCCGGGTCGGTGCCGGTGCCGGTGCCGGGAGTCGTACTGGAATCGATGGTCGTGCTGGTGACCGTCGCGATGTCCCAGGGGTCCAGCCCCATCAGGTGCGCGTGGCCGAGGGAGGGCAGATGGACGACACCGTGGCGGGCGGGAACCGTGAGGCTACCGGCACAGCCGGCGCGCACCGCGGCGGCGGCCGCCAGGGCGTGCAGGTAACCGACGTCCACCCACAGCGGCACGCCGGCGGGCGGCTGGTCGCGCAGCCGGCGCAGCAGCCGGGCGGCCCACGCCCCGGTGAACGGCTGGTCGAGCACCGCCCGCACGGCCGGCGGGCTGCGGCGCTCCGCCTCGACCAGCAGCTGCCACGCCTCGTCCACCGGGGCCAGCGGGCCGGACGCTTGCGGCCGGGTGCCGAGCAGCTCGAGGACCGCGCGCATCGCGATGCGGCGGTGGCTGATCTCGGCGTCCAGCAGGCGCCGCACGACGGCCGGCTCGAGCCCGCCCAGGGCCAGGCTGTCGAGGTCGGACCCCGACAGCCGGTGCAGCCCCACCGCCGGGTCAGAGCGAGCCGGGCCAGGCGGCACGGCGGGCATCAGCGCAGCCGTTGCCAGCAGCCACCGCTGTCACCGGTGCCCCGCCTGCTCCAGGCGCACCGCAGGTCCAGGTCGTCGAGCAGGCGATCGACCTCATGGCGCAGGGTGTCATCGGAGCTGTTTCGGAGTCTGTCGAGACTCAGCCCGCGTACGTCGGCAAGGTACAGACCGAGGGTGGCGTCAGCCATGGCGCTCCCGTTCATCCCCGACGGTTTCCGCTCGGTGGCCGAAACCGGCAGCCGAAACGTCACCTGTCAGGCAGAAGGTCAAGGCCGCATTTCGAGTGTCGCACAACCAGCCCTTGTGACGCGGCGATCCCCTGTGACACAAGGGGAAGGCGACGGTCGGCCGAGGGATCAGCGCGAGGCGCAGGACGCCCGGATACCGAGGCCCTCGTAGTACTTCTCGGCCGCGCTGGCCAGGGGGACCAGGCAGTACAGCGAGCTGGTCGAAATGGCGTCGTGGACGGAGCGGAACTGCCGCCCGTCGTCGGCCCCCCACAGGGCCCGCTCGAAGTCGGCGCGGTGGATGTCCAGGGTGCGTGCGGCGAAAGCGACCAGATCAGGATCGGCGCCCTTGTCGACGACCAGCCCGTTGGGCGCACCAATGGTGTTCACCGCCGGCACGTCGCCATAGTCGCCGGAGGTCACGGGCACCGACTCGTACACCCGGCCGGCGATGAACCTGTCGCCGAGCCGGAAGCGGTAGGCGGCGTCCCAGTTCGCCATCATCGCCGGAAGTTCGTCGGCCAGCGGCAACAGCCGTATCCGCAGCCCGTCACCCAGGGCCCGCACAATCTGCGGGGTTGGTGCCCCGCCGGCCCACAACAGGCCGTCGATGCGGCCGGCGGCCAGATCCGCCAGGCCCCGGGGAAGGTCGCTGGCCACCTTCGACGGTGTGCATTTCAGCAGGTTCTGAAACAGCACCTGACCAAGCTGTTCGGTGCCGGAGCTTTTCAGACCAGTGGAGATCCTGCGGTCACACAGCTGCGCCGCGGTGGTGATCGGCGAATCGGCCCGCACGATCAGGTGGAGCAGGTCGAACCAGAGCGGGCCGACCGTGCGCAGGTCGGTCAGCGGCATGTTGCTGAACTGGTTGACCCCGAACCGCGCGTCGACGGTGGTGTTGAGCTGGACCACGGCCGTCGCGCAGGTCGCGCCGGCCGGGTCCTGCAGGCGCAGCAGGTTGTCGCCGGTGCCGTTGGTGGCCAGCACATCCACGGTGGTACCGGGATAGCGCTTGGTGATGCGGGCGGCCAGTTCCTTGCCGTAGGCGTTGTACGGGGTGCCGTGCTGCCCGGTGTAGATGTTGACGTTCGCGCATGCCCCCAGCTGGGCGGAGGGATGCCACGGGGAGATCGGCGAGGTCGGCACCAGCACGGCGACCAGGGCCAGGACCGCCGCGATGGCCACGATCAGGCCCGCCACCGCGCGCCGACGGCGCCGCGGCCGCCCCGGTTCCGGCGCCCGGGTGCCGGTGGCGATCCCAGCGCCCGCGCCGTTCGCGCCGCCCGCATCGCCGTTCAGGGACCGGAGGTCAGGGGGCCTCCCGGTCGGCTCGGGGACCGTCTGCCGCGGTGGCGCGATGATCGTGGTCTCCCAGACCTGGTCGGCCGGTTCCACCTCGGCGTCCCCCAGCAGGCTGGCGATCAGCTGGCCGGCGTCGGGGCGACGGTAGGGGTTCTTGTGCAGTGCCCGGCGGACGATCACCTCGAGGTCGGGGGCGAGGCCGGACAGATCCGGCTCCTCGTAGACGACCCGGTCGAACAGCTCCGCGAAACTGCCCTCACCGAACGGCGCCCGGCCGGTCGCCGCGTACAGCACCACACCGGCCCAGGCGAAGACGTCCGCCGGCCGGGAGATGTCGAAACTGCCCTGATGGCGGGCGCGCTGCGCCTGCTCCGGGGCCATGTAGGCCGGGGTCAGCCACTGCGGGACGTCCGGATCGTCGCCGCGGTCGGCCCCCGTGCGCGCGGGCCCGACCAGCGCCGCGGCCACCCCGAAGTCGATGACCCGCGGGCCGAGAACGGCCAGCAGCACGTTCGCCGGCTTGAGATCCCGGTGCACCACCCCGGCGTTGTGAATGGCCCGCAGCGCCGAGGCCACACCTATCGCGAACCGTTTGGTGTCGTGCTCCGACAGCGGCACACCGGAGGTGATCTGCTGGCGCAGATCGGGGCCGTTGACATACTCCGTCACCAGGTAGGGAGTGTCACCGGTGTCGAAGTCGAGGACCGCCGCCGTGCAGAAGGGCTGCACCTGCCGGGCGTTCTCGATTTCCCGCAGGAATCGGCCCCGGAAACCCGGCGCGAGGACGTACTCGGAACGGATGGCTTTGACCGCCACCGGGGCGGCCCCGTCGCGGGCGGCATAGTAGACGGTCCCCATCCCGCCTTCGCCGAGAACACGCCGCAGGCGATATGGTCCGATTTCGTCCGGATCGTGCGGGCGAAGGGGTAGTCCGGGCAGCTCCCACCGGCCGCCAGCGCCGACACCCGGCACTGGACGTTCGCCAGGCGGGAATCCCGGGCCGACCGTCACGCTGCTCCCCGTCCGACGTGATCCGACCAGTTGCACTCCGGTGAGCCCGGCTGCTCGGAGGAACCATACCGGAGTGAAAAGTCCTCGGGAAATGGGGCCCGGGCGCCGTTTTCACGGTTCGGCCGCAACCCGCCGGCTCTCCCGCCGCTCCTGCGCCGACGGTCGCGCCGTTCGTCCCGCGCGTGACTGGCCCGGACGGGTGACGAACCGGCAGGCCGGACCCGGCGAGCGGGTAGCGTCCGCCCCGGCAACGTATGCGGGGTGTCCCGGGTGACCGGGAAGAATCGGGAAGCCGGTGGAAGTCCGGCACGGGCCCGCCGCGGTGACCGGGGAGCAGCCGCCCACGCGTCTCCCACGCAGCCACTGGGCCGGATCGGCCTGGGAAGGCGGGCGGTCGGCGTCGATCCGGGAGTCCGAAGACCGGCCCCGCCACAGCGCCGCCCTCACCGGCGGCCCGGCAGCGGGAGCCTGGCGTGTCCACCGAACGTGATCGTCGCACCATCGAGACCGAAACCCTCTACGACCTGCTGTATCGCCGCCGGGATGTACGCGGCGAGTTCACCGGCGCCCCGGTGCCCGACGCGGTGCTGCACCGCGTGCTCGCCGCCGCGCATGCCGCGCCGAGTGTCGGGCTGAGCCAGCCCTGGGACTTCGTCGTCGTCACCGACCTCGCCACCCGGCGTGCCTTCGCCGCGCATGTCCAGCGCGAGCGGGCGGTGTTCACCGAGTCCCTGGACGCCGCGCAGGCCGCCCGGTTCGCCCCGATCCGCATCGACGGGGTGCTGGCGTCCTCGCTGTCGCTGGTCGTCACCTACGACCCGGCCCGCGGTGCCCCCGCGGTGCTGGGCCGGCATGCGATCGCCGACACCGGGCTCTACTCGGTCTGCCTGGCGGTGCAGAACCTGTGGCTGGCCGCGACCGCGGAGGGCCTCGGCGTCGGCTGGGTGTCGTTCTACCGCGAACCGTTCGTCCGCGACCTGCTCGCGATCCCGGCCGGCATCCGCCCGGTCGCCTGGCTGTGCCTGGGCCCGGTGACGGCCCTGCGTGAACTGCCCGACCTGGAGCGGCACGGCTGGGCCCGACGCCGCCCGCTGGCCGACGTCCTGCACCGCGAGCGGTGGCAGGCCCGTCCCGAGACCGAGACCGAGACCGAGCCGTGACCCAGACCGAGCCGTGACGAGGCCACGGTCGGTCGTTCGCCCATCCGCCCGTTCATCCACCCGTTCGTCCGCCTGTTCGTCCGCTCGTGCACATGCCGGCCTCGGCCGCATGCCGAGGGTTGTTTGGCAGGGGAGAGGTCGCAATCCTTGAACAACCCTCGGCATCACACCTACCAGGCCTCGGCATCAGGTCCACGGTCCCCGATTCTCGGTCCTCGGTCCTCGGTCCTCGGTCCTCGGTCCTCGGTTCCAGCGCTGCGAGCGTTCGGTATCAGGTCTGCGGCGTTCGGTATTGGGGCTATGCCCCTTCGGCATTCCAGGCCCCTTCGGCATTCCAGGCCCCTTCGGCATTCCAGGGTCTCGGTCGGGGTTCGGGACCGGGCCCGTTTGTGGGCTGCCCGTTCGGGCCATCCAGGTGGCCCTCGGGATGGTGGTGGCCACCCGGACGCGGGCGGGTCGCGGACCCGTCGCGGTGGCCGCGGCCTGGCATACCGACGGGTTCGCGGGGGAACCGTCCACCCCCGGTGATGAAACCCATATTCACCTCGGACCGTGCGCTCGACGTCGTCCGGCATCCTGACCAGGGACCGCACCTGGGACCGCCGGGTAGTGGTCCGTGCCCGCGGGCGTACGGAGAACGACGGCAGTCAGGCTGCCGGCTCCGGCGCGGGAGGGGGCGACGCGCGCGACGCATGGGGGAGACGCCGGCGGAATCGACCTGGAACTGCGTAGCGAAGTGGTGATGGCCAGCAGTGGTGAGAAGAAGCAGTGGTTAGAAGGCTGGGAAGTTCCTACACCCTGCTGACCCGGGTCGGCCGGGGCGGCATGGGCGAGGTGTGGCGCGGCCATGACGAGGCAGGCAATGTTCTTGCCTTCAAACTGCTGCTGCCACATTTCACCGCCGACCCTGGCGTGGTCGCCCGGTTCATGCGGGAACGCGCCATCCTGATCCGGGTTCAGTCGCCGTTCGTGGTGGCCATTCACGACCTGGTCGCCGAACGCGGTGATCTGGCCATCGTGATGGAGTACGTCGACGGTTCGGACCTGCGCCAGGAACTGCATCGACGGCGCACGCTACCGCCCGCCGAGGCGGTCGGCCTGATCGTCGACATCCTCACCGGGCTGGCGACCGCGCACCGGCTGGGCATCGTCCATCGTGACCTCAAACCGGAGAACGTGCTGCTCGACCGGCGGGACGGGACCTCGCAGCCCAAGGTCTCCGACTTCGGGATCGCCGGGCTGTGCGCCTCGGCGACCCGCCTGACCGTCCCCGGCGGGATGCTCGGCACCCCGCTGTACATGGCGCCGGAAAGCGTCGACGGGGGAGTGGTCGGCCCGGCCGCGGACGTCTACGCCGCCGGAACGATGCTCTACGAGATGCTCTGTGGCGTCGCGCCGTTCGCCGGCCGGGAGATGCTCTCCATCCTGCGTGCGCACGCGGACCTCGCGCCGGGACGGCCACCGGGCATCCCCGACGAGCTGTGGGCCGTGCTGGCCGCGATGCTCGCGAAGGACCCGCAGCAGCGGCCCGACGTCGATCAGCTGCGGGCCCTGCTGCCTGGTCTCGCGGGGATGGCCGCCGGTCTTGGCCTGGACACGCCCCCCGCCTCGAGCCGGGTCCACTCGATTCCCGTGCCTGAGCAGGTCCGCTCGCGGACCGGTGTTCCCTCCTGGGTGCCTGTCGCCGTCCGCTCGGGTGCGTCCGGCGAGGCGGCGGCGCTGCTGACGTCGCTGCCGGCCACAACCACCGGCGACAAGGCGGCCGTTCCCGTCGATCCCTCGTCCCCGTCGTCCCCGTCGTCCCCGTCGTCGCCTGCGGACCCGTCATCCCCCGCGGATGCCGCTGGTTCCGCGGTGGCCGGCTTCGACGAGCCGGCGACCACCCCGGTGGCCATCCCCTCGATGCTCCGGTCAGCGACGGGACGTCCGGCAGCCGCCGCGCGGACCGCATCCGAGACCGAGCCGAAGACCGAGACCGCACGTGGCACCGGAAGTGGGACCGCAAGCGGGACCGACGCCAAGAGCGACGCCAGGACCGGTGACGAGGCCGACGCCGAGGAACCGGTCACCACGCCGACTCCGGTGCCGCCGTCCCTGCCCCTGCCACACCCCGGGCTCGACACGGCTCCCACCGAGCACACCGAGTTGGTACCACCACCGGCCGGTCGGACGGCTGTGCCCGGGGCGCGCTCGTCCGGAGCCCGCTCGTCCTCGGGGGCGCGTTCGCCGTCAGCGCCGCGTTCGACTTCCGGATCACGTTCGTCGGCGGGCACGCGTGCGTCGGCGGGGTCACGTGCGTCGGCGGGGTCGTCGGGCGCATCGGCGGGGCGGGCGGAGCCGGCGGGCGGTTCGCATCCCGACTCCGCGGTGACGGTCATGGCCCCGCCGTTGACCGGTGGTGCCGCGGCGTCGAAGAAGGCGGCTGGTGCTCCCGCCGCCGCGTCCACGGCCGTCTCGGCGGCCGCGGCCGAGACCGCGGTGCGTGCCGCGGGCGGGCGTGGGACGTCCGGTCAACGTCCGGTCCGTCCGGGGGGCACAGGCGGGGCGGGGGATCGGCGTTCGTCGACTGGCGGTGGCGGTGGCGGTGGCGGGCATCGGGCTCCGGGCTCCCGCTCCCGGATGGGTGAGTACCGCCGGTGGGTCGTGATCGGTGCGATCGGACTGACCCTGGTGCTCGTCGCGGTGGTGGTCGCCGCGCTCGGTGGCGGTGGCGACTCGCCGTCGGCTCCGACACCGACATCCCAGGTCAGCGGAGGGACGCCCGGGGGCGTGCCGGTGTCGCCGGGAGCCGGTATCGGCACGACGGGGATTCCCGCCGGACCGGGCGGCGCGGATGGTCAGGGTGGCACCGGGCTGACCGGCCCCGCCACCTCGCAGGACGGTCGGACGAGGGTGGGCGGCTCGACCGCGGCCACCCGGGGCGCGGGTGGCGGCGCGGGACCGGCGGCTCCGGCCCCGGCGCCGACCCGGGCGACACCGTCGCCGGCCGCCCCGGAGCCCAGCAGCGCCCCGACGCCCACCCATGCCCCGCCGTCACCGACCCGCACACCCGACCCTGATCCGCCGTCGCAGACCAGCGAACCATCGCCCGAACCCACATCGGCCAGGCCCACGACCGCGAAGCCGACCGTGCGGGCGACGGCGTTGCCGACGATCAGACCCACCGGCAGGTCGACGTCGACCGCGAGCGCCGGTTCGACGCCCACCTGCGACGTCCCCTCCTCGGACGGCACCGCCTGCCCGACCGGGCGTGGCTGGCAGTCACTGGTCTCCGCCGAGGGCACCCGCGCCGGGATCGTCATGGTGTGACCCACCCGGCGCGATGGTGTGACCCACCCGGCGCGATGGTGTGATCCACCCGGCCTTCGAGGTCGACCCGGGTGGGACGTCCGTCAGCAGGGTGGCGGTGTGCCGCCGGCCTGGCCGTTGGGTGGGCCTGTCGGGCAGCCGGCGGACGGGGACGCGCCGAGCGTCGGCTCGGCGCTGGTGGTCGGCCCGACGGTCGGGGACGCCCCGGAGGTCGGACCGGTGGTCGGGGACGGCGTGGGACTCGCGGAACCCGGGAGGCTGGGCGTCGTCGTGACCCTGGTGGTGGCCGACGGGCCGACAGGGGACGGGGCCAGCGTGCCATCGGGCCCGACCGGTCGGCTTCGGGTCGGCGCCGACGGGCCCCGATGCGCGCCACCGCGACCGTCCGCTCCGGCGCCGCCGGCACCCGGGTCGCCTCCCGGCCCCGGTGCCAGACCGCCCTGCGCCGGCGGCGGAGTCGGCTCCACCCGCGGGTGCGCACCGCCGGTGGCGGCGAACGCGACGACGACACTGGCCAGCAGCACGATCAGCAACGCGGCGCTGGCCAGCGGCGCGGCCCGACGCCAAGGCGCCGGCAACCAGCCGAACACCGCGTCAAGACGACGCCCACCGCCCGGCGGCCCCGCGGCCCCCTCCGCCCGCCCGCCCCCGCCATCGCCGCTGCCACCACCACTGTCACTGCCACTGCGGTCGTACCCGCCGGCCGCCACCGGGCCGCGGGCGCCGCCGGAGTCACGCGCGGCCCCACCGGTAGCACCGCCGGACACGGCGACGACCCCACCGCGGTCGACCCCACCGGCGAGCACACGTGGATCGTGGACGGAGAGCTGGGTCACGGCGCCCAGGCGCGGGTCGGTCTGCCCGGGCCGGCGGGGCACCGGCACGGTGCCGGCCGATCCGTCGTCATGCGGCGGTGGGGTCGGACGCAGCGCCAGGGGATGGGTCGGCTGGTCGGGTCGGTCGGGGTCGAGCGCCGCGGCGGGCCGCTCGGGGGTGCTCGGTGGCGGATGGGACTGCCACGGTGTGAGTGCCAGCGCCGCGGCCCGGTCGGCATCCGCGGGCGTGCGGACCTGAGGGTCCGCGACCAGGCCGCGGACCAGGTCGGCGGCGCTTGGCCGGTCCTGCGGGTGGCGGGCGAGGGCGGCCCGGACAAGCCCGACCAGCGCGTCGGGCACACCGGCGATGTCGGGCGGACGGTCCTCGCGCATCCGGGTGAGCACATCGGGCTCTTCGGAGGCGAACGGCGGATGCCCGGTCGCCGCGTAGGTCACGCAGGCTCCCCAGGCGAAGATGTCGGCGGCGGGGCCGGCCCGCTCGCCGCGCAGCTGCTCGGGTGCCATCCAGGCCAGGGTGCCGATGAGAATGCCGGTGCGGGTGTGGCTGGGGGTGCCGGTGGCCCGGGCGATGCCGAAGTCGATGACCTTCGGGCCGTCCCAGGCCAGCAGGATGTTCGAGGGTTTGAGATCGCGGTGCACGACGCCGACGGCGTGGATCGCGATCAGCGCGTCGGCGAGCCCCACGCTGAACCCGTGCAGCAGGCGCTCCTCCATCTGCCCGTGGCGCAGTACCGCGTCGGCCAGACTGGTGCCCTCGACGTACTCGGTGGCAAGCCACGGGGCGGCGGCATCCGGATCGGCGTCGAGCACGGCGGCGACCGCCCGCCCGTGGACGCGCCGGGCCGCCGCGACCTCACGACGAAACCGCTCCCGGAACTCGGGGTCGCCCGCGAACCGGGCGTCGGGCACCTTGACCGCCGCCGCCCGCCCCTCGGCGTTGAACCCGAGATAGACCGTGCCCATCCCGCCGGCGCCGATGCGGTTGTGGATCGTGAACGGGCCGACCCGGCGCGGGTCACCCTCGACCAGCGGGGTCAGCACGGCCCGGCCTCGCCACCGGAGAGGGCGCCGCCGGCACCCCGCTGCCGTGGGAGTCGACCGCTCGCCGCGGACCGCCCGACCTGCGCCGAAATGGTCGCTCCTCCGATCACGTTCTGATCACGTTCGACGGGACGGCCCGACCGCCGTGGCAGCATGGTCCGGGGGTGCCGTCCATGCTGCCTCCAGACGTTAGCGTGTGGGTCCGACCGGCTGGGCCCAGCCAGTCGAGGTGGGCGCGTCGCCACCTGTGGCTACCGGCGTCTACCGGCGACTGCCCGTGGCGTTCGGGTCGTTGGGCGGGATCGTGTCCAGCGCGGTGAAGGCCGTGCCCGTCCACTCGAAGCGCACGTCGGCGTGGCCGGAGGGGGCGTTGGGCTGGTCCTGCGGATCGAACGTGGCATAGCGCAGGGTGACCCGGTAGTTGTTCGGTTGGCGGACGAGGGTGATGTGGGCGCTCGGCGCCGAGGTGTCCGTGCCGCGGTACTCGCCGTCGGCGAAGACGAAGGCGAACTGCTGCGGGTTGCCCCCGGCGGACCCACCGGTCCCGATCACCACGTTGAGCCGCCGGTCCTCCTGGTAGGTGCTCAGGTCCGGGTCGTAGCCCTTACCGCGGATGATCTGTGCCGCCTCGTCGGTGGACAGCACCTTCGGCGTCGCCGACGGCGTGCTGGTCGGCGTCTGGCTCGGGGTGGGGGACGTGCTGGGCGTGGCGGTCGTGGCGCTGGTCGTGGCCGGCGCGGTCGGCGTCGACGAGGTCGGCGTGGTGCTGGCCGTCGCATCGAGGCTGCTGGACGTGGTGACGGGTGTGTCCCCGCCGTTGTGGTCGCCGGTGAGCGCCACCGCGGCCGCGATCCCACCGCCCAGCAGCACCACCGCCAGCAGCACCCCGGCGATGATCGCGCCGCGCCCGCCGCCCGACCGACCCCCGTCCCCCCCGGACGACGGCCCGTAGCTCTGCGAACCGTAGCTCTGTGCCCCGTGGTTCTGTGCCCCGTGGTTCTGTGCCCCGTGGTTGTACGCCGCGCCGTAGCCGTCCGCGCCGTACCTGCCGGCGTCGTGGCCGGCGGCGCCCTGACCGCCACCTCGGTAGCCGCTGGCGTCCCGGCCGGCCGGGCCCTGGCCGCCGGCACCGTAACCGGCGGTGCCATAGCCGGCGGCGGCGCGGCGGGGGGTGTCGGGTGCGCGTCGGGTGCGGGCGGAGAAGTCGGTGGGGGGCGGCCCCTGGGGCGGGGTGGGTGGCAGCGACCAGATCTGGGCGAGGGCGGTCTCGCTGGCCTCGTCGGAGGCCGCGGCCGAGCGCAGGTCCCGGCCCAGCAGCCGGGCCAGCAGGTCCGCGGCGCTCGGGCGCGCGGCGGGTTCCTTCGCGAGCGCGTCGCGCACGGGCCCGGCCAGGGCGGCGGGCAGGCCGGTCAGGTCGGGTTCGGCGGTCAGGATCTGCATACCGATGGCCTCGGCCCGTTCCCCACGAAACGGTGGACGGCCGGCGGCCGCGAACGCCACACACGCCCCCCAGGCGAAGATGTCGGCGGCGGCGTCGGCCCGTTCACCACGTAGCTGTTCCGGGGCCATCCAGACCAGGGTGCCGATCAGCATGCCGGTGCGGGTGTGGCTGGTACTGTCCGACGCCCGGGCGATGCCGAAGTCGATGACCTTCGGGCCGTCCCAGGCCATCAGGATGTTCGCGGGCTTGAGGTCGCGGTGCACGACGCCGGCCTCGTGGATGGCCACCAGTGCGTCGGCCAGGCCGATCGCGAGGCCCTGGACCAGCCGCTCGTCCAACGGCCCACGGGTGGCCACCGCGTCGGCGAGGCTGCGACCCTCGACGTACTCGGTGGCCATCCACGGACGTTCACCGGTGAGATTGGCGTCGAGGACAGCCGCCACCGTGCTGCCGCGGACCCGCCGGGCCGCCGCGACCTCCTGGCGGAACCGGGCGCGGAACTCCGGATCGTCGGCGAGCCCACCGGTGGGAACCTTCACCGCGGCCGGGCCGCCATCCGCGCCGAACCCGAGGTAGACCACGCCCATCCCACCGGCCCCGATACGGTTCGCCAGCCGGTACGGGCCGATCCGCTGCGGATCGTCCGACGTCAGGGGGGTCAGCACACCTGTTCCTCTCCTGCGGGTGCCCAGGTCCGGGCGGCGGCGCGACAGTCGGGCCGGAAGAATTGTGTCGTAGCGCCACCGATGCCCGCATCCCCACAGGCAACAATCACAATCCGTAGATAATTTTGGGCCTTCTCGTGACTGTCTGATGGTTGACGAGAAGGTCGTCCGGGTAGTTCATCCGCAGGATGATCGCAGTAGCCCGCGGTCGGCGCGCACTCAACCCCCGTCGCGCGCGGCGGGCTGTCGGGTTCCCGACAGGGCGCCAGACGGTCGATGTGCTTCCCGGCCAGGGCCGAGGGGCCCCACCTTCGTGTCATCTGGCGTTCGTCCGCCCGTCAACTGACGGTCTGACCGGATCCGTACGGTTGGCCGGTCAGGCTTGCACATACGTGCGTACGCACGAGAGGGAGGCCACTGTGACCGAGGTCGAACGGGTCATCCCCAAGGGCGCCGACGACCAGGCGGCCCCCCTGACGTACGGCGCGGTGGGAAACGGGCTGCACGGCTGGCTGGGTGCGGCCGGTCTCGCCGAGCAGGTCGGCGCCCAGGCCGCGAGCCTGGCCGGACTGCGCGTGCGGGACGAGGACGACGACGAGGCGATCCTGCTGCGTCCGGACGGCACTCCGGTCGACACCTGGCGGGAGAACTACCCCTATGACGAGCGCCTTGCGCGGGCCGACTACGAGCGCGCCAAGCGGCTGCTGCAGATCGAACTGCTGAAGCTGCAGTACTGGGTGAAGGAGACCGGCCAGCGCCTGGTGCTCGCCTTCGAGGGCCGCGACGCCGCAGGCAAGGGCGGGACGATCAAACGGTTCACCGAGCATCTCAACCCGCGCGGCGCCCGGGTGGTGGCGTTGGAGAAGCCCTCCCCGCGGGAGAAGGACTCCTGGTACTTCCAGCGTTACGTCCAGCATCTGCCGGCCGCCGGCGAGATCGTCCTGTTCGACCGCTCCTGGTACAACCGGGCCGGGGTGGAACGGGTGATGGGGTTCTGCTCACCCGGGGAGTACCGCGAGTTCCTGCGCCAGGCCCCCGAGCTTGAGCGGATGTGGACCCGCAGCGGCATCACCGTCATCAAGCTGTGGTTCTCGGTGTCGCGCCGGGAGCAGCAGACCCGGTTCATCGTCCGCCAGATCGACCCGGTGCGGCAGTGGAAGCTCAGCCCGATGGACCTCGCCTCCCTCGACCGCTGGGACGACTACACCGACGCCAAGGAGGCGATGTTCTTCTACACCGACACGACCGAAGCGCCGTGGACGGTGGTGAAGAGCAACGACAAGAAGCGCGCCCGCCTCGAGGCGATGCGCCACGTGCTGCACCGCTTCGACTACACCGGCAAGGACGAGTCCATCGTCGGCATCCCCGACCCGCTCGTCGTCGGTCGGGCCGCGAACCTCCTCGAGACCGGCGAGAAGGCCGACCGCACCTTCCCCACCCTGCACTGACCGGCGCCCCACGCCGGCCCCTGGAAAGCCGGCAGGGACGGCCTACGTGGTGGGCCGGCCCTGGGCCGGGGTGCGGGGGTCGGCCGGGGCGGGGGAGTCGTAGCGGGGGCGCAGGGGCTGGCCGGAGCGACCGTGGTCGGGGCGTACGGCCAGGGTCTGGTGGATCTGGGACTGGCCGGATTCGAAGCTGAGCGCGGAACCCGCCATGTACAGCCGCCACACCCGGGCCCGGCCCGGGCCGACCAGGGCGACCGCGGCGTCCCAGTTCTCCTCCAGTCGGCGCACCCAGGCGCGCAGCGTCAGACCGTAGTGTTCACGCAGGTTCTCGACGTGGCGCACCTCGAAGCCGGCGGCCTGCGTCAACGTGGTCAGCAGGCCGATCTCGTGCAGTTCGCCGTCCGGGAAGACGTAGCGGCGCAGGAAGTCGGGGCCGACCGGCAGCGGGATCGGTCCGAGCTGGGGTCGGCCGCGGTGCGCGCCCGCCGGATCACCGGGAAACGAGATGCCGTGGTTGAGCAGCCGACCACCGGGCCGGAGCAGCCCGTACAGGCTGTCGAAGTACGTCGGGAGCATCGACCGGCCGACATGTTCGACCATGCCGATCGAGCTGATCGCGTCGAACGGGCCGTCGGGGATCTCCCGGTAGTCCTGCAACCGGATCTCGATGGCGTCGGCCAGGCCGGCCTCGGCGATCCGTGCGCGGGCCAGCGCCGCCTGCTCGAGCGAGATCGTCACCCCCACCCCGCGCACCCCGTGGTGGCGGGCGGCGTGCAGCAGCAGGCTGCCCCAGCCACAGCCGACGTCGAGCAGCCGCTCACCGGGACGCAGCCCCAGCTTGCGGCAGACCAACGCGAGCTTCTCGGTCTGGGCGCGGTCCAGGGCCGTGTCGAGGGTGTGCTCCGGTGTCTCCCACACCGCGCACGAGTAGACCATCGTCGGGCCGAGCACGAGCCGGTAGAAGTCGTTGGACACGTCGTAGTGGTGGGAGATGGCGGCCGCGTCGCGGCGGGTGCTGTGGCGCCGTCCCCGCAGCCGTGCCTCCTCGGCGGGCAGGGCCGGCGGACGGGGACCGAGGGCCCGCAGCAGGGCGAGCGCGGCCGGCGCCGTGGCCGACAGGTCGCCGCGCAGCCGCGCCGGCGCGGTGTCGATCGCCTCCCGCACGGCGAGCGCCGCGAACATGTCCCCCTCGACGTCGAGGTCGCCGGCGACGAACGCCCGGGCGAACCCGAGTTGCCCCGGCCGCAACAGCACCCGGCGCAGTGCCTCCGGCGAGCGCACCACGATCCGGGTCGCGCTGTCCGGGCCGAGCGTCGAGCCGTCCCACAACCGCACCCGCACCGGCGGTGTGTCGCCGAGCAGCGCCCCCAGCAACGTTCTGGCGGCGTCGGTGACCGGCGGTGGCCAGGTCCCCGCCGCCCGCGGCTGCCCGTCGGGCCGCCGTGGCCGGTTCGACGTCTCGGCTTCCACCGGTTCGCAGTTGGTCGTCACGCGCACCCTCCAGCTCGCGTCCGCCGTCTGTGGGGCATGGCGCAGCCAACGCCTCCGGCGCAGTAGTCCCCCGAAGCGAGCGTCTCCACACGGTGGCGGGAATCGCATCACCACATTCCCACCTGCGGGAATAGGTGGTCAGCGGCGGGCGGCACCGACCGCGGCGGCGATCACGTCCACGGCCAGGTCCACCTCGGCCCGCGTGGTCGACCAGTTGCTCACCGACAGTCGCATGGCCGCGCGTCCCTGCCACACCGTCCCGGTCAGGTAGGCGTCCCCGCCCGCGGTCACCGCCGCCGTGACGGCACGGGTCAGCCGGTCGCCCTCGCCGCCCGGCGCCTCGACGCGCAGCAGCACCTGGTTGAGCGGTACGACGACCCCGTGCCCGGCGGGTCCCGGTGTCGCGTTGAGGACCCGGACCCCGGGCAGCCCGGCGAGCCGGCTGGCGGCGTGCCCGGCGAGCTCACAGCAGCGGTCGACCAGGTCCCGCAGGCCGTCCTGGCCCAGGGAGCGCAGCGCGGCGTAGACGGCGAAGGTCCGGGCCCGGCGGCTGAACTCCGGGGTCCAGTCGACCGGGTCCAGCGCGCCGCCGGGATCGGGCGGGAAGTAGTCGGCCGGCGCCACCATCGCCCGGCGGTGCGCCGCCCGGTCGGCGACGATCGCGATCCCACAGTCATAGGGCACGTTGAGCCACTTGTGGCCGTCGGTCGCCCACGAGTCGGCGTCCGCGGCGCCCTCGACCAGCGCCCGGCGGTGTGCCGAGCCGGACGTCGCCGCCCACAGCCCGAACGCGCCGTCGACATGCACCCAGGCGCCGTGCGCGTGCCCGAGCGCGCAGATCTGCCCGAGCGGATCGACGGCGCCGGTGTTGATCTCCCCGGCCTGCGCGATGACGATCGTCGGCACCCGCCGGGCGCCGACGGTGGCGGCGAGGGTGTCGGTGGCGGCGAGGGTGTCGGTGGCGGCGAGGGTGGCGCGCAGGGCGTCCGGGCACATCCGGCCCCGGCCGTCGCCGGCGACGGTGTGTATCCCGCGGCTGCCGAAGCCGAGCAGGCGCAGCGCCGCGTCGACGGTGGTGTGCCGGTCGGCGCCGGCGAGCACCCTCACCGGCGGGGCGCCGGTGAGGCCATCGGCGCCGACGTCCCAGCCGACCTCGGCGAGCACCCGGTGGCGGGCGGCGGCCAGCGCCGTCACATGGGCCATCTGCGTGCCGGTGGTGAATCCGACCGAGGCCGTCACGGGCAGCCCGAGTGCCTGCCTCACCCACCGTCCGGCGATCTGTTCGACGGCGCTGGCCGCCGGGGACAGCGAGGCGAGCGCCGCGTTCTGATCCCAGACGACGGCCAGCAGGTCGGCGGCGAGGGCGGCGGGCAGGGTGCCGCCGACGACATAGCCGAAGAACCGCGGCGAGCCGGTGGCCGTCAGCCCGCCGCCGACCGCCTCGACCAGCGCGTCGATGACCGCCACCGGATCACTGGGCGCCGCCGGGAACGGACCGTCGAGGCGGGCGAGCACCTCGGCGGCGCTCAGACCGGGCCGTACCGGACGGTGGGCCAGGCTGGCCAGCCAGGCGTCGGCGTGCCGGGTGGCGCCGCGCAGCGCCGCCCGCAGCGCCATCCCGGGATCGTCCGACGGGGACCGCGGGTTCAGCTGTCCACCGCCTGACCGGCAGCCACGTTCGCGGACGTGGGGATGTCCTGGCTGAGGGGACCCGGCGCCAGCCCGGCGCCGGGTCGGCGGGCGGCGTGGGCGGCGGGACGCCCCTCGTGGGCGAGCCAGTCGAGGATGATCGTGGCGGTCTGGTCGGGGTCCTCGAGCATGGGGATGTGGCCGAGACCGGCCAGGATCTCGACCCGCCAGTCGGGCCGGCTGCGCGCCGCCGCGTGGGCCATGGCGACCGGGACGAGCCGGTCGGCGGTGCCGTGCAGCAGCAACGTCGGCGCGGCCGCGGTGCGCAGGTAACCGGTCAGCGGGGTCCGGCGGACCATGGCGGCGACCACCGAGCGGGCCGCGGTGACGAACGCCGCGTCGGCCCCGGCCGTCAGCCCGCGTTCACGCTGGGCCCGTTCCATCACCTCGAGGGTCCGCGCCGGGATCCGGCTCGGATCACCGCACAACCGGACCAGGCTCTCCTCGACGAGGGTGAGCGGGGTCGTCCGGGCCCGGCGGCGGGCCAGCGTGTGGGTGCCCAGGCGCGGGACGAACAGCGCGGCGAACAACGCGAGTGTCATCGGGGCGGGGTAGGCGCCGCGGGGCAGCGGCAGCGCCGGATTGACCAGGACGAGCCCCGCGACGGTGTCGGGTGCCAGCACCGACTGCCGCAGACTGATCATTCCGCCCATCGAGTTGCCGACCAGCACGGCCGGTCCGGCGAGCACCTCGGTGAGAAACCGGTCGAGCAGACGCTGGTTGCCCGCGACGTGCGGCCGTGGCCGCTGCGCCGGGGTGCGCCCGTGCCCGGCGAGATCAAGGGCCAGTACCCGGCAGGTGGGGGTCAGCAGGGGCGCCAGCCGTAGCCAGTTGTGGTACGAACCGCCGAGCCCGTGCACACACACCATCACCGGTCCGTCCGCCGGCCCGCCGAAGTCGACGACGTACACCGGACCGCCCAGCTGGGCCTGATAGGCGGCGTGGCCATCCTCGGCCGGTCCGGCCGGGTCCGGCCGCAGCGGGGCATGGGCGGCGAGCAGGCCGGACTCGCTCAGTGGCACCGGCGTGGTACTGGTCATCCTCTGACGGTAGGACGCCCGGCGTTCCCGCGCGTGCGAAGGGGTCGTGCGGTCGGCCGCATGAGCGGCGGCCGACCGTCGCCGGCCCTGGCCGGGTCACAGGGAGGGGGAGGCTCCCAGCCGCAGCCGCTTCGGGTTCGCGAGGGACGCGGGGGCGACCCGGATGTCGGTCTCCACCGCGGTGGCCCCATCGATGGCGGGCTCGGTCGGGATCGACCCGGGCAGACCCGTGGTCAGCGGGGAGGACTGCTGTTGCTCCACGCGCACGCTCCTTCCAGTGATGTCGGCACCTGTCCCCAAAACGGTATCCAGGGGACGGCCCACCCCAGGACATCAGGTGTCGCTGGTCACACCACAGATTCGAACCGTGACCCCATCACCGACCCGTCACGGCCCGCCGACCGATGCCCCCGGGCGGGACGGGGCCGGGCGGGACGGGGCCGGAAAAAGAAGATGGCGCCGCCGTCCGGACGGGAATCCGGGCGACGGCGCCATCGGGTGCCTGACCCTGGACGTCAGTGGACGTCCCTTGTCAGACGTCCACGATCAGGACTGTCCGACGGGCCAGGCGACGAGCAGGTGCCGGGTCTCAGGCGCTGGGGGTGACCGGTGCCTGAGTGGCGGTGGCGGCGGCCGCGGGGCGACGCTGCGGACGGCCGTGGGCCGAGGCGGGACGGCCGCCGATGCGGTGGCCACCACCGTCGCGGCGGGCGTTGCGGTGCTCCCCGTCACGCCCACCGGCGGAACCGCCGGTGCGTGCGCCGCTGAAACGCGGCCCCCGAGCCGCCGCGGAACTCGCGGCCCGTGCCTTGGGGATCGCGTCCGGGCTCATCCGGGGTGCCGGCGGGCCGGCCAGCTCCAGGATCACCGGGTCGTCGGGCTTGGTCGGAAGCGGGCGGGCCTCGATACCGACCGCGCGCAGCAGACCGCGCACCTTGCCCCGCTCGGCGGGCAGGGTGACCAGCACGTCGGCGCCGTCGGCGCCGGCCCGGGCGGTACGCCCGCCGCGGTGCTGGTAGGTCTTGGCGTCCTCGGGCGGGCCGAGGTGCACCACGAGGCGGATGCCGTCGACGTGGATGCCGCGAGCGGCGACGTCGGTGGCGACCAGCACCCGGTAGAACCCGTCGGTGAAGCCGGCGAGCGCGCGGGTGCGGGCGCCCTGGGGCATCCCACCGTGCAGCGGCTCGGCGGGAACACCGGCGCGGCACAGCGATTCGGAGATCCGGTCGGCGTCGCGCTGGGTCCGTACGAACACCAGGGTTCGCCCGGAGCCACCGGCCAGCGCCGTGACCAGTTCGACCTGCGCGGTCCGGTCAGGCGCCTCGAGGGCGTGCCGGGCGAGCGTGGTGACCTGCGAGGTCTCCGAGTCGATCGCGACGAGCACCGGGTCGGGCAGGTAGTCGCGCACCAGGACCTCGACCTCACGGTCGAGCGTCGCGGAGAACAACAGCCGCTGCCCGCCGGAGGGGGTGGCGTCCAGCAGGGCCCGAACCGCGGGCAGGAAGCCGAGGTCGCACATGAAGTCGGCCTCGTCGAGGACGGTCATCTCGATCTCACCGAGCTCGCAGGCGCCTCGCTCGACGAGGTCGGTCAGGCGACCCGGAGTGGCCACGACCAGGTGCACGCCGCGGCGCAGTACCGAGATCTGCCGGCTGATGGAGGTTCCGCCGTAGACGGGGGCCATCCGCAGGTTCAGTGCGCGGGTCAGCGGCTCGAGGGCGTCGTTGACCTGCTGGGCGAGCTCGCGGGTGGGCACCAGCACCAGGGCGCGGGGCCGACGCGGGGTCGCCGGGCCGCCCTCGGCCAGGCGACCGAGGATCGGCAGGCCGAAGGCCAGCGTCTTACCGGAGCCGGTACGGGCCCGGCCGAGGACGTTCTCTCCGGCCAGCACGTCGGGCAGCGTCGCCGCCTGCACCGCGAACGGCGCGGCGATGTTGCGCTCGGCGAGGGCCCTGATCAGCCGCTTGGGCAGACCAGCGGCCTCGAAGGTCTCCGCCGGAGGGCGAGGTTCACGGGTGGTCAGGGCAGGAGCGGCCGGACGGGCCGGACCGCTGAAGCGTGAGCCGCCGCCGTACCGGGAGCCGCGGCTGGAACCGCGACCGGCACCGCTGGGCCCGCCACGGCCCCGGGGCGGGCGCGGCTGGCGGTGGGCAGCGAGAGACTGGGAGTTTCCATGCTGAGACAGAGGGATCCGCCGATCAGGTCAGGGCCACCATGAGATCAGTAGGGCAAGTGCGGAGGTTTGCACAAGCCCGTTTGTATCGTCCGGCGGCCGGGGTACGGCCGGCTCCGCGACCGGACCCAACGGCGGGAAAATCCCGCTTTGGCGCTCGCACCGACCTCGCACACCCGACCATGTAGCCGGGCGCGGACAGCCGCTGCGGCCGTCGTCGTGTTTCACGGTACCTCGGCGATCGGATGTGCGGGGCCCGTCGGCAGGGTGCAACGAGCCGGTGCATACCCGTGGGTGGCGGTCCGTCCGGTCACGGTGCGCCAGTCCGCCGGTGTGGAAGGGGCCCTTCGTCCGTGCTGACCCGGTCTGCGGGGCCCGGTTCGGTGGGCGTCGGGGTGAGGCCGCCGGAGGTCGGGATAGCCCAGGGTGTCGCGGTACTACGGACCGCGAAGGCCAGGATGACGCCCAGTCCGACGCAGACCGCGTACGGTCCGGCGGCCCGTGCGTCGGCCGCGTGCACGGCGGCCAGGCCGAGGATCAGCAGGCCAAACGTGATGGTGCGCACTGTCCGGGACGCGACCAGGGTCACGTCCGGGCTGATCGGCCTGCGCCGAGCGCCGAAGGTCCTGTCCGGACCCGGGCTCAGCAGGCAGGACAGCACCAGCGGGAGGCCGATGACGGCGGTCACGGCCAGATCGGTGCCGGTGGTGCGGTGCGGCGTGACCAGTAGCCAGGAGCCGGCCGCGAACAGGGCGATCGGCCCGGCCGAGACGGGCCGTCGGTCCCGAGGAACCCGTCCACCCCGCGTGTCCCGTCCGCCCTCCGAGCCCGGTCCGTCCCCCGGGTCTCGTCCGTCCCGTGGGTGAGGGGTGACGGGACGGCTGAGTGCGAGCAGGGGCGCGACCAGCAACAGCAGGTAATGGCACCACACGACCGGCGAGGCGAGCAGCGCCGCGACGACACCACCGGTGTAGGCGAGCCGTTCGTCGTGGCCGCGCCGCGCCGCCCACCAGCAGCCGGCCAGCACCACCAACGCGGCCAGCCGCGCGAGCCGGCTGGCCGTCGAGATCGACAGGCCCACCCCGGTGAGCAGCCCGGTCAGGCTGATCCCCGCCCGCGCCTCCACCCGGCCAAGCTGCCCCAACAGCTCCACGTAGTCGACCAGACCCAGGGGGCTGACCAGGGCGCTGACGCCGATCAGCGCCGCGAGCACCGCCCCGGCCGCCCCCGCCGCCCGCCACCGCCGCGCCAGCAGCAGCCACACCAGCAGCGGTACCAGAAAGACCTTGCTGTAGATGACGAGGGCCACCACCGTGCCACAAGCCAGTGCGCGGTCCCGGGCCCGCCAGGCCAGCGCGAGCGCCGCGAACAACAGGGCGTTGAACGTTCCCATCTGCAGGCCGATGACCGTCGTGGACGCGGCCAGCACCAGCGCGTGGACGCGCAGGTCCCGCACCCCGGCCAGGCGCACCCCGGCCAGCACCGCGAGCACGGATCCGGCCACGAACAGATCACCGGCGGCGGAAAGCGACGACAACGGGACGAACGGCAACGCGGTCAGATACGGGTAGACGAAGGCCGAGCCGGAGTACACCGCGGCGGTCCCCGGCGTCGGATACGGGTTGTGACCGGCCTGGATGGCCGCCCCGGCGCGCAGGAACACCGCCACGTCGTAGTGCCCGATCCGACTGATCATCCCGACCCAGAGCAGGGCGATCAGCCCGGCGAACGCCGCCCAGCCCACAGCGACCCGGACGATCCCCCCGACCGGGCGGGGCCCCACGGCGATCGGCCGGCCCCGTCGCCGTCCCCGCCCCGGGGGCCATCCCAGTGGCCGTCCAGCAGGCCACCCGGAAGGCCACGGGTCAGACCACGGAGGTGGGTGCTGGGGTGGATGCGCGGACGTCCGCGCACGGGGGCGAACCGCGCGGCGGATGCCGGGGTTCACCACCCGAACGGGCCGTGCTCCCGCGGGCCGGCCAGGTCGGTGTGGGGGACGGACGAAACGGGCTACCCGGCCTGGTGTGACCGGTCGCACAGCACGGCCGGGCGGGGCCGGCCGACCGTGCTCCCCGGTCGCGGGGGGCCCGGGAGATCCGGGAGATCCGGCGCGCGTGGGGCTCGGCACACCCGGCACGTCCGGCGCGCTGGGTGGATCTGGCTGGTTTCGCACGTCGTTGTGCCCACCCTGGGTTGGCGATCAGGCCTGCGGATCGTCGCAGATCGTGGCCGTCACAGCAGCAGCTGGGTGAGGGTGTGGATGACCAGACCCACCAGCGCGCCGACGACCGTGCCGTTGATCCGGATGAACTGCAGGTCGCGGCCGACGTGCAGTTCGATGCGCCGGGAGGTCTCGGCGGGCTCCCAGCTGGCCACCGTGTCCCCGATGATCGCCGAGATGTCCCCCTTGTAGCGGGCGACGGCGCGGGCGGCGAGGTCGGCGGCAGCCTGGTCGACGGTGCGGGCGAGGTCGGGGTCCTCGACCAGCCGGGCGCCGAAGGCGGCCAGTTCGGTGCGGGCCCGCACCCGGGCGGTGCTGTCCGGATCGGTGATCAGATCGAGCAGGATCGCCCGGGTCGTCGCCCAGATCGTCGCGACGGCCTGTCCGACCTCCGGCCGGGCGAGCCAGCGCTGTTTCATCTGCTCCACCTGCTCGCCCAGGCTCGCGTCGGTGCGCAGCCGGGTGGCCTGATCGGCGAGGAAACGATCGAGGGTCGTGCGCACCCGGTGCTCGGGATCGGCCCGGATCTGCGCCAGCGCCTCCAACGCCTTGTCGTACGCCTTGGCCGCGACGGCCTCGTCCAGCCACTGCGGGGTCCAGGCCGGGGCCTGGTCCAGGATGAGTCGGCTGAAGGTCTCGGGGTTGTGCAGCAGCCAGTGTTCGACCTCGGCGAGGATCAGCTCGACGAGCCGGTCGTGCATCCGGGCGTCCAGCACGCGTTGCAGGATCGCGCCGAGGGTGCCCGCCCAGGGCCGTTCGACCAGCCGTGGCACCACCGCCCGGTCGACGATCTCGCGGACGAGGTCGTCGTTCGTCCCGGCGATCACCGTCGACAGCCGCCCGGCGGCCTCGGCGGCGACCCGCTCGGCATGGGCCGGTTCCCGCAGCCACGTCCCCACCCGGGCCGCGACCCCGATCCCGTCGACCTTGTCCCGTACGACGTCCGGCGCCAGGAAATGGGTGCTGACGAAGTTCTCCAGGCCACGCCCGAGGGCGTCCTTGCGATGCGGGATGATCGCGGTGTGCGGGATGGGCAGGCCGAGTGGATGACGAAACAGCGCGGTCACCGCGAACCAGTCGGCGAGCGCGCCGACGACACCCGCCTCGGCGGCGGCGGCGACATAGCTCGTCCAGGCGGGGCCACCGTGGTTGTGCCACGCCTGGGCCGCCAGGTAGATCGCCACCACCGCGGCGAGCAGACCGGTGGCGATCAACCGCATCCGACGTAACGCCTGGCGCAACCCCGGCTCGTCCGCCGTCCCGCGGGGCAGGTCCGCCCCCGCCGGTTCGCTCATCGGCCACCGCCGCCCATCGGCCCACCGTCCCCGATCGCACCTGGCGTCCACCCACCGCACCGAGGGTCCCGGGAGCGGGCCCGCGCCGTTCCGGCGCTGATCGTCGCGTGTTTCGACAGCCTATGTGGTCGTCCTCATGGCCTGGCCCGTCCCGGCAGCCGGGCCTCGATCGCGGCGCGGGTCTCGGGTGTGGCGAGCTGACGGGCGAACTGCACGGCCTCCTGCTCCAACCGGGCCAGCACCTGGGGCCCGTCGGAGTCATGCAGCAACGCGCGGGTGGCGGCGAGTGCCTGGGCCGGCTGGGCGAGCAGGGCCGCGATCCGGTCGTCGACCCGGGCCCGCAACGCGTCGGCGTCGGGCAGCACCTCGGTGACCAGGCCCAGCCGGGCCGCCTCGGCCGCGTCGAAGGGCTCCCCGAAGTAGAGCAACCGCGCGGCCGCCGCCGGCCCGACCCGGCGCGGTAGCAGCAGACTCGAACCGAACTCCGGCACCACACCCAGCGGGACGAACGGCAGGGCGAAGACGGCCCGAGCGCTGGCGTACACCAGGTCGCAGTGCAGCAACACCGTCGTGCCGATGCCGACCGCCGGGCCGTCGACCTCGGCCACCAGCAGCTTCGTCGTCGCCGCGACCGCGCGCAGGAACGTCAGCGTCGGGCCGTCGGTCCGCAGTGCCCCACCGGCCAGGAAATCGGCGAGGTCGTTGCCCGCGGTGAACGTCGCGTCCTGGCCGCACAGGCGGATGATCCGGATCGTGTCCTCGCGTTCGGCGCGGAGGAATCCCTCGGCGAGCGCGCCGTACATCTCCTGGGTGAGGGCATTGCGCTTGGCGGGACGGGCGATGCGCAGCGTCAGGACACCGTCGTCGACATCGACGTGAATGTGCTCGCTCACGGGTGTGCTCACCATCCTGGTGGGTCGGTCGGTGCGGTCAGATGCACGATGCCCGCCTCCGCGCCTGGCCGCAGGCCAGGACGCCCGATTCCCCGCCGCCGGATTCCCGGCCGTCCGCTTCCCGAGCACCGCACTGATACGCACCGCACCGTCACGCACCCGCGGTCGCGCGACGCCCGGGGTGGCTGTTCGGGAGTCGTGGCCAGATCGGCCGGTCGCAGGGGGAGAACCTGCCGTGGCGTGGGGCCCGTCAGGGGGAGGCCTCCTGCGAGGATGGGGGCCGTGACAGACCCGAGCGAACCTGGCGCCCTGTCCGCTCCCGCCGTCGAGCTGGTGCCGGCCACGGCCACGGCTGCGGACGTGGGCACAGGTCCGGGCACAGTCGCGGTCGCGGGCGGGGGAAGAGGTCGGTCGCGGGGGCGGTCGGTGGACGAGCCGGGGCCGGTCGCCCTGGGTGAACTGCTCGGGCTGACGGTGGACGCCCAGGCGGGGCCTGGGCGTTTCGTCGCCGCCCGCCATCTGCGTAACACCCGGGGCACGTTGTGGGGTGGGTGCGGTCTGGCCGCCGCGATCGAGGTGGTGCGCCGCCGTGGCGGTCGGGAGTGCCTGTGGGCGCAGACGCACTTCCTGGGGCCGGTGCAGGCCGGCGAGGCGGTGGAACTGGCCCTGGAGCCGTACGGAGGGCTGTCCCAGGCGGTGGTGCGGGCGACGGTGGACGGTCGGGTCGTGTTCGTCACCACCGGAACGTTCGGTCGTCGCAGCCAGGACGTCACCCGTTTCGCGCCCGCGGCCGACTGGGCCCCGCCGCCGTCGCAGTGCCCGCCGCGTACCTTCCCGGACTGGCTGACCTTCGATCGCGGGGGCGTGATGTCGCTGGTCGAGCAGCGCTGGGCCCGGCCGCAGCGCACCACGCTGGATGGCACCCCCGGCCGCGGGCGCAGCGCGCTGTGGCTGCGGATGCGCACCCCCGGCCCGTCGGGTCGGGTGCTCGCCGACGCCGAGCTCACCGCGTCGGCGCTCGCGGTCCTCGGCGACTTCGCTCCGGTCGCGCTGATCGAGGCGCTGGGCGACATCACCTACGGCACGAGCCTGGACAACCATCTGCGGGTCGTCGCCGTGCCCAGCGGCGAGTGGATCCTGCTGGACGTGCGGGTGGAGGCGGTGGTGCGCAACGTCGCGCAGCTGCGGGCCTCGATGTACGACCACACCGGCGCGCTGGTGGCCACCGTGGGCCAGTCGACTCTGGTCCACCGGGTGCGTCCGACCCGGTCGACGTCCTGAATCCATCGGGTGGATTGAAAGGTCATCGGGGTGGGTAGCGAAAGGACGAGCGCCGCCGGACCAGTACCGCGCCAGCCCGGACGGGTGGTCTGCCGGGCGGCGTTCCAGCCGGTCTGACGGGCCGACCGGCCGACGGCGGCGGGCGCGAGCCGCACCGAAGCCCGCTCTTCACGGCAAGCAAAGAGCCTGGCTGGTCGCTTCCGGGTCCAACTCGATGGATGGCTGTGCATCCCGGGACCTTTTGATGGGTTCCCAGCAATCTCGGTGTTCGCGCGTTGTTGCCGCCGAGCGCCGATCAGCGGGTTTGCGTCGCAGTCATGCCGCCAGTTCGGGCTGGCCCGTGCCAGTCACTGCCCGATCGGGTTCGTTTCGGTGCTCCGAGGCTGTCTGCCTTCCGCTACCCCGAATTCATTCAGGGGTCACCGATGCCACATCATCCGGCGCGCGAATAGTCGTCACGGCCTGCAACGCACCACCGCCTTTCTGTCGACAAGGGGCGCCCCTAACGAGGTAGTCGGAATCCCCTCGCTAGAGTTGCCCGAGCCCCGTAAAAAGCACTCCGACGAACGGCACCGTGCCCACGAATCCGGCCGCCGATCGCCTCCACGTGTGGTCCTTCGGGGACATGTCCCGCTGAACCAGAACCACTCACCCCCGCACATGAGGCGCCCAACTGCCGGGTGCCGGACGAGAGGACCGGATGCTCCAGAATTGGCCCATCCGCTCGAAGCTCGTGGTGATTCTCGTCGTCCCCCTGGCCGCCTTGGCGGTACTGAGCGTGATACAGGTGCGGGGGAACGTCGACAACGTCCGGGCCGCGAACCGCACGAAGGCACTCGCCGGCTTTGCGATCAAAGCAAACGGCCTGGTAGCGGCGCTGCAGGTCGAACGTTTCGCCGCTAACTCCTTTGTTGGTTCGTCCTACCTGGCCGAGGCCCAGGGAGAGGCGGCGACCGCCGCGCGTGGCCCGGTCGACCAGGCGCTGGGGACCTATCGCACCGGCGAGACGGACCTGCCCTCCGACGCCCGGGACACCCTGGCGAGCACGCTCGACTCGATCTCCGCGCGGCTGGGGCGACTGGCCGCCCAGCGCAGGGCCATCGACGGCCACCAGGCCCAGGTGGACCAGAACAACGACTACTACAACGAGCTCGTCCGAGACCTGCTCTCGCTCAACGGCCGGGTCGCGGCCGGTAGCCACGACGCCCGCCTGGTCAACGGCGCGACCACCCTCGTCGCCATCTCCCAGGCCAAGGAGCAGGCCGCCCAGCAGCGTGGCGCGGTCGCCCGTGTGATCATCCTGGGGCAGACCGACCCGACGACGCTGCGGCTGATCCAGACCTCGGCCGGTTCCGAGGACGCCTGGCTGCAGCAGTTCCGTACCACGGCGACACCCGACGAGCAGTCCTTCTACAACGTCACCGTCGGACGCACGATCGCGGCGGCCACCGCCATGCGGGACGAGACGGTCGGCAACGTCCAGCGCCAGCAGCCGGTGACCATCACCCAGGCGACCTGGCTGAGCACCGTCGGCAAGAAAATCGACGCGATGCACGAGGTCGAGACGCGTATCGCCACCGACCTGGGTGGAACGAGCCGCCAGCTGTCCCGGTCGGCGACGCGGAACGCCCTGTTCGGCGGAACCGGCGTCGCGGTGATCCTCATCCTGTCCGTCGTGATTTCGCTGCTCGTGGCGAGCCCGATGATCCGCCACCTTCGGCGCCTGCGCCAGGGCGCGCTCGAGGTCGCCAATGATCGACTTCCCGGAGTCGTCGAGCGCCTGCACCGAGGCGAGCCGGTCGATATGGACGCCGAGGTATTCCCGGTCGGCGTTCAGAGTACGGACGAGATCGGCCAGCTGGCCGATGCGTTCTCCACCGTGCATGCGGTGGCCGTGCGCACCGCGGTGGAACAGGCCGCGATGCGCAAGAGCATCGGGGATACGTTCCTGAACCTCGCCCGCCGAAGCCAGGCACTGATCCACCGGCAACTGAAGATCATTGACAGCATGGAGCGCAAGGAGACCGACCCCGACGAGCTCGAGGAACTGTTCCGCCTCGACCATCTCGCCACCCGGATGCGCCGCCACGCCGAGGACCTCATCGTCCTGTCCGGTTCCAAACCCGCCCGTGGCTGGCGACGTCCGGTTGCCATCAAGGATGTGGTGCGCGGTGCGGTCGCCGAGGTCGAGGACTACACCCGAGTTCGTGTGATGCCGATCGACGGCGGGGCCATCAGTGGCCACGCGGTAGGTGACATCATTCACATGCTCGCCGAACTCATTGAAAACGCGACCTCCTTCTCTCCGCCTCACACGCCGGTTCAGGTCACCGGGCACGAGGTGTCCAACGGTTTCGTCATCGAGGTCGAGGACCGCGGCCTGGGAATGAGCCCGGAGGAGTTCCACACCCTCAACGACCGGCTCGCGAACCCGCCGCCGTTCGACCTGTCGACCAGTGAGCGGCTCGGCCTGTTCGTCGTCGGTCGCCTCGCAGACCGGCACAGCGTGTCGGTGCGGCTGCGCCCCTCGCCCTACGGCGGGACGATGTCGATCGTGCTGGTCCCGAGCACGCTGCTACGCCAGGTGGAGGACCCCGAGGACAGCCGGGTGACCGGCGGCGGCGCCACGGTCCGGGCGCTGCCCGCGCCGGCGGTGCCGGCGCTGGACGGTGGGGCCCTGGACGAGGACGGTTTCCCCGGCCCGACCAGGTCCGCGCGTCCCAACCGCGGCCCGGGTGGGCTGCGCGACGCCCGCGGCCGATCGGCGGCGCCGGCGCGTGACCTCGACCGTTCCCGCGGCGGCATCGATCCCACCGGGGGCGACACCGACCTGCGTGGCACCGAGCGACCCGACCTCACCCTCGCCGCCGTTCCCGAGCCGGCCAGCGGGGCTGATCCGGACGCGGCTGGCTTCGACGCCGACACGACGGTGGGTCGCGCCGACCCGGGCGGTCCGTTCGGCGCCGAGGCGCTGGCCCCGACCGGGCCGTTCGCGGCGCCGCCGGCACCGACCCAGCCGCTGGTCACGCCGCAACAGCCCGCGGACGAGTCGTTCGGCGCGACCGACGGCGAGACCGAACAGGGCTGGCCGGTGGACACGTCGGCGCGCGGTGGCGAGCGCTCGACGGCCGCGGGTGGCAGCGGCTCGGATGAGCCGCTGCTGGACGACCTGCCGGTGTTCGCCACCGTCCGGTCGAGCTGGTTCACCTCCGAACGCGGCGATCAGCCAGGCGACGACCACCCGCACGGCCCCGGCGGCCCGGGTGGCCCCGGTGACCCCCTGGGCGCATCGCGGCCCGGGTCGGAACCCGGCCATCCCGGCGGTTTCCCGGTGGGGCCCGACGAGGCGGGTGGACCGGAGTTCCCGGCGCTGCCCAGCCGGCGAGCCCGGGGCGGACGCAACGCGTTCGTGCCGGAGGGCCTGTCCGCCACCGGCCGCGACCCGGGCGCGCCCAGCGGCCAGGGTGCCCTGGGCGCCCCCGGCCGACCGGGTGGTTTCCCCGCCGCCGGCGGGCCGGGCGCATTCGGTGTGCCGGGTGGCCCGATCGGGGCGGCTGACCCGGCTGACCCGCTGGCCCGTCCATCCGGCCTGGGGGAACCCTCGTGGGGCGGTGCCGGCGGCGAGCCGTCCGGTCATGGACTCGTCGGTCGACGGGACCCGCTGACCGCGCCGCTGAGCCGCCAGACCGGGCCACGCACCGGCGGTGGACAGCTCCCCGAGCCGTACCCGACCGGTGCCGGCCGGGGCGAGGCCCCCGCCGCGGGGCCGCTCATGCCGCTGCGCCGCCCGCAGCCCCCCGCCCGCGGCAACGGCGTCCCGGACCTCGACGACCTGGGATCGCACGAGCCCGAGGACCCGGGACTGCCCCAGCGGACCAGGCGGGCGAGCCTCGCTCCGCAGCTACGCAGGGACGCGGCCCGGGAGACCCCCGCGCCGCTGGCCGCGCAGCGCAGCCCGGAGGAGATCCGCTCCATGATGTCGTCCTTCCAGAGCAACTTCGGCCGCGGGCTCGCGGACGGACAGGACACGAACGACAGCGACGATGTGGGAAGGGTGACCTGAGATGCGTCCGCTGGGACCGTCCGAGAACATGAGCTGGTTGCTCAACAACCTTGTCAAGAAGGTGCCGGAAGTCACCTACGTGATCGCTCTGTCCTCCGACGGCCTGCTCCTGGCGACGTCGTACGGGATGGACCGGGCTACCGCCGACCAGCTCGCCGCCGTCGCGTCCGGGTTCAACAGCCTGGCCCGCGGTGCCGGCCGGTTCTTCGGTGGCGGCAACGTCCGCCAGACCATCGTCGAGATGGACGAGGGCTTCCTGTTCGTCACGGCGGTCGGTGACGGCTCGTGCCTGGCCATCCTGTCCAGCCCTGGCGCGGACATCGGGCTGATCGCCTACGAGATGGCCCTGCTGGTGACCAGGGTCGGGGAGTTCCTGACACCGGAGCTACGCGCGCAGATGCAGTCCGCGCTGCCGCTGTAGCGGCGGCGTCACCGGCCGACGGGGGGCGGCCGTGAACCTCGTCCGCCGGTCGACCCCTGCCCGACCCGACCCGGCACCACACCAACTCGCGAGGCAGGAGGACCGGTATGTCGTACGACGAGGAATGGTTCGACGAAGAAGCGGGTCCGGTCGTCCGCCCCTATGCCGTCACCGGGGGCCGGACCCGCCCGACCAACCGGGCGTTGGAGCTGGTCGCGCTCGTGACCACCACGCCCAACGGACGGCTGATGACCGCGACGCTGGAGGCCGAACAGCGTGCGATCGCGCTGCTGTGTCACCGGGTGCAGTCGATTGTGGAGATCTCGGCCCGGCTGGATCTCCCGGTCGGTGTCGTGCGGGTCCTCGTCGGCGACATGCTCGACGGCGGCCTGGTCACGGTGGCCCGGCCGGCCCGACCTTCGGACCGCCCCTCCGCAGCCCTCATCGAAAGGGTGCTCGATGGACTACAGGCCCTCTAGGCCGCGGTCACCGGAGACCGCGTCACCACATCCGGTAAAGATCATCATTGCTGGCGGCTTCGGTGTCGGCAAGACCACGTTCGTCGGCGCGGTCAGCGAGATCCCCCCGCTGACCACCGAGGCCGCGATGACCGCGGCCAGCATCGGGATCGATGACACGAGCTCGGTCAGCGCGAAGACGACGACCACCGTCGCGATGGACTTCGGTCGGATCACCCTGCTGGACAGCGTGATCCTGTACCTGTTCGGGACACCCGGGCAGGACCGGTTCTGGTTCATGTGGGACGAGCTCGTCCTCGGCGCGATCGGCGCGGTCGTGCTGGTGGACACCAGACGCCTGGCCGACTCGTTTCCGGCGATCGACTACTTCGAGGAACGCGACATCCCGTTCCTCGTGGCGCTCAACCGGTTCGACGGTTCCCGGGAGTACCGGGTGGAGGACGTGCGGGCGGCCCTGGACCTCGACCCCCGCCGTCCGATGGTGTTCTGCGACGCCCGCCAGCGCGAGTCGGTCCGCCAGGCACTGGTCGCGCTGGTGCGCCATGCCCTGGACATGGTCTCGGCCGAACAGGCCGGACATCCGATGCTGCCCCAGAGATCAGGGTGAGCACCACCGAGAGCCACAGTGCGGCCCTGGGCAGGGTTTCCGATCTGCTCGAGTTCGACGATGTCACCCTGGCCGCCTACCGGATCTGGCTACGGCACTCCTCCCTGACGGTGGCCGAGGTGGCCGGGCTGCTGCACCAGCCGGTCCGGGAGGTGGGCCGGGTACGTGACCGGCTGCTGGAACTCGGTCTGCTGCTGGCCTCCCGGGAACGCTCGGGGCACTTCGTGGCCATGCACCCGGAGGCGAGCCTGGACCATCTGCTGCAGTCCCAGCACGAGCAGCTCATCCGACGCCACGAGCGGCTGGTGCGGGCCCGGGCGCAGATCGGCGAGTTCGTCTCCGACTACCTCGAGGGACGACCCGACCGCGGCGGGGTGGAGGTGCAGCGCATCGACAGTCCCGACCAGGCCCGCGGCGAGCTTCTGGCGATCATGGGGCGGGCCGAGCGGGAGGTGCTCACCCTGCACACCCGCCGCGGCCTGACACCGACGCTGTCCACCGACATGCTGCCGATCGCGTTGCGGGCCCTGCGCCGCGGGGTGGTGATGCGCAGCGTCCTGCCACGGGCGATGCGCCTGGACGAGCCCGGCGCCGGCTATGTGCGCACCGTCGCCGCGCATGGTCTGGTCGCACGGGTCCTGGACGACCCCCGTCTGGACGCGACCACCGTCGACGGTCGGGTCGCCCTGGTCGGGCCGGGCGGCAGCGCCGGCCTCGGACGTGGCGGCGCCGGTGGGTCCGGCGCGGCGAGCGGGCCGGTGCTGCTGGTCCGGACCCCGGAGCTGACCTCGGTGCTGCTCACTCTGTTCGAGCAGGTGTGGGACGCCGCCGAGCCGCTGGCCGACGAACCCGCGGTGGACGGCGCGCGCACGGGCGTGGACGACCGTCCCTCCGACTCCGAGCGACTGTTGCTGCGGCTGCTCAGCCTCGGGGTGAAGGACGAGGCCGCGGCGCGTCACCTCGGCGTGTCGGTGCGCACCGTGCGTCGCATGATCGCGGATCTGATGTCCCGACTCGACGCCCGCAGCCGCTTCCAGGCGGGCACCCTGGCCACGCGCCGCGGCTGGTTGTAGGCGCGACACCCGCGGCACCTGAGTTGATGATGCCTTGGTTCTACTGGTATTGACTGTCGTCTTTTTGTTGCCTGGCAGTTGGCTGCCTGGCAGTTTGCTGCCAGGCAGATTCCAGGACAGCGGCAGCGGGTGGTCGCATGCTCTCGATGTGCCGAGTACTGACGAGTGTCGGTTTCGGCCTGTTTCCACAGGTCACCGTCTGAGAGCGTCTGAGGAGCCCTTCCGTGCCCGCAGTTGCCGGATCGCAGCCCGTTGTCACGACATCGGTCCCGCCGACACATCGGACCCTGATTGTGGCGAGGATGGACCCCGCGGACGCCTCCGCGGTCGCGCGGACCTTCGCGGAGTCCGACGCGGGCGCGCTGCCCGGTCTTGTGGGAGTCACCCGGCGTGAGCTGTTCGCGTTCCACGGGCTGTACTTCCACCTCATCGACGCGCCCACGGACGTCGCGCCCGCCGTGGCCGACGTCCGTGACCACCCGTTGTTCGTCGACGTGAACAGCAAGCTCGAGCGGTACATCTCGGCCTACGACCCACAGACCTGGCGCGGCCCGCGGGACGCGATGGCGCGCAGCTTCTACCAGTGGTCGGCGCCCACGAACGCCTAGCCCACCTCCGCGGCCCGCTCGCCACCCCGGCTCCGGTCGTCCTTTCGGGCCTGGCACCGGCCCGCCCGAGGGCGAGGCGCTCACCCGCGGTATCGCCCGTGGTCGACCGCGCCCCCCGCACCGTGGCGCCCCCCGCTGCCCGGGCCGGGCCCGCACCGGTCGGTTCGCCGCCCGCCGGCCCACGCTGACCGCTCGGCATCTGCCGCGGCCGCAGGCCCCGCGCGCGGACTCCACCCGGACACCCTGGCCACCGCGGACACCACCCCCATACCTCGCCCGCGCAACGTAGCGCGGGACCTGGGCCCGCCCACCTCGGTGTGTCGGCCCACGCACCATCCGCACCGATGAAGGTCCGTTGCCGCCCTTCGGTACCGGACCGGTCACCCCTGCCCGGACCAGTCAAGGAGCCCGCCGTCATGCCACACCACTGGACCGCCGACGACTTGTTCACCTTTCTCACCGAACAGGCCGGGTTGCCGCCCGAGGATCATCCCGCCGACCTGGACGTGACCTTCGAGGACATCGGTCTCGACTCGCTCGCCTACCTGCAGCTGTCCGCCGAGGTCGCCGACCGCTTCGGCGTCGAACTGCCGGGCGAGATGCCACCGGGCTTCACGCTCGACCAGATCCTGGCCACCGTGAACGACGCCCTGGGTGCGCCCGAACCGGTCTGACGTCCTCCGGCCAGGCCCTACGTCCCGGATTCCCCCGATTTTGTGGAGCTGCTGTGAGCGGGCACACCGACAACTCGATCCTCATCAACGCCGACATCGACACCGTCTGGACGATCACCAACGACCTGGCCTCCTGGCCGCGGCTGTTCACCGAGTACGCCTCGGTGGAGATCCTCGAGACGACCGCCAACACCTTCAGGTTCCGCCTGACGATGCACCCCGACGAGAACGGCACGGCCTGGAGCTGGGTCTCCGAGCGCACGCTCGACCCGGTCAACCACGAGGTCCGCGCCTACCGGGTCGAGACCGGTCCGTTCGAGTACATGCACATCCACTGGACCTACACCCGCGAGGGCGCCGGCACCCGGATGCGCTGGGTGCAGGACTTCCACCTCCGCCCGTCCGCGCCCGTCGACGACGAGCAGATGACGAAGAACATCAACGCCAACACCGCACGGGAGATGGCGGTGATCCGGGACAAGGTCGAGCTGGCCGCGGCCGGTGCGCCGAGCCCGGCGCTCAGCGTGCCGGAACAGGTCTGAGGAGGACGACGGCGATGACCGCTCCCGTGATCACCACTCCGAAGGTCCTGTGCACCCACGACGTGGCCCCCAACCGGCGCCGCGGCGGTGACATGCGCACCCTGCTCTCCCCGGCGACCGTCGGCTGCACGTCGGGCTTCTTCGGCACGCTGACCCTGGAACCGGGGGAGGTCGTGACCGAACACTGGCACCCCTACTCCGAGGAGTTCCTGTTCTGCGTGCGGGGCAGCGTCACCGCCCGGCTGGACGGCCAGCATCACGAGCTCGCCGCCGATCACGGCGTGTGCATCCCGATCGGGATGCGCCACCGGATCGTCAACACCGGCGACGAGACGGCGTTCCTGGTGTTCCACCTCAGCCCGCTGGCACCCCGGCCGAACCTCGGGCATGTGGACACCGAGGAGCTCCCCAACCCGCACGTGCCGCACACACCCGTGATCGTCTCCGGTCCGCACGCCGGTGGTACGTCGGCTGGATCGACGCCGTGAGCGGAGCGCGACAGGTGGCCATCACCGGCGTCGGTGTGGTCGCCCCTGGGGGAGTGGGACGCAAGGAGTTCTGGACCCTGCTGACCGACGGCCGGACGGCGACCCGCCGCCTGTCGTTGTTCGACCCGACCCAGTTCCGGTCGCAGGTGGCCGCCGAGTGCGACTTCGATCCGCGGGCGGCCGGACTGTCCGCGCGCGAGGTCGCCCGCAACGACCGTTTCGTGCAGTTCGCGCTGGCCGCGGCCCTGGAGGCCGTCGAGGACAGCGGCCTGGACCTGCGCCGCGGCGACGACACCGCTCCCGAGACCAGCGGCGACGAGCCCCGCGGCGACGGCGGTGGGGACGGCCCGGTGGTGGGCGTCTGCCTGGGCAGCGCGGTGGGCGCGACGACCCGGTTGGAGAACGAGTACGTCGTGGTCTCCGACTCCGGTCGGCTGTGGGAGGTCGACCCGCACTACGCGAGTTCGTTCCTCTACCACGCGCTCGTTCCGAGCTGCCTGGCCACCGAACTGGCCCACCGGTTCGGGGCGCACGGCCCGGCGTCGGTGGTCTCCACCGGCTGCACCTCGGGAATCGACGCCGTCGGCTACGGGGCGCAGCTGATCGTCGACGGTGAGGCCGACATCGTGCTCGCCGGCGCCTCGGATGCTCCGATCTCCCCGATCTCGGTGGCCTGCTTCGACGCGATCCGGGCGACATCGGCGCGCAACGACGATCCCGAACACGCCTCGCGTCCCTTCGACGCCACCCGGGACGGGTTCGTCATGGGTGAGGGCAGCGCGGTCCTGGTCCTCGAGGACGCCGCCGCCGCCCGCGCCCGCGGCGCGCACATCTACGCGCTGGTCGCCGGCTACGCGTCGCGCTCCAACGCGTTCCACATGACGGGTCTGCGCCCCGACGGCGTCGAGATGGCCGAGGCGATCCGGGTCGCGATGGACACCGCCCGGGTCGGCGCGCACGACGTCAACTACATCAACGCCCACGGTTCGGGGACCAAGCAGAACGACCGGCACGAGACGGCCGCGTTCAAACGGTCCCTGGGCGAGCGGGCCTACGAGGTGCCGGTGAGCTCGATCAAGTCGATGATCGGCCATTCGCTCGGCGCGATCGGCTCGTTGGAGATCGCCGCGTGCGCGCTGGCCATCGAGAACGACGTCGTCCCGCCGACGGCGAGCTGGTCCACCCGTGATCCGGAATGCGACCTGGACTACGTCCCGAACACCGCCCGGGACCACACGGTGGACGTGGCCGTGTCGGTCGGCAGCGGTTTCGGTGGGTTCCAGTCCGCCATCGTCCTGACCGGTCCGGACCGATGACCGCCCTCGCTCCCTCGACGGGGACGGCCGAGGCCCGGGGATGGGCTCGGCCGGTGTCCGGTGCCGTGCGTCCGGTCGTCACCGGGCTGGGGATCGTCGCGCCCAGCGGGATCGGCGTCGAGGAGTACTGGGCGTCGACGCTGCGCGGACAGCTGCGGATCGCCCCGATCAGCCGGTTCGATGCGTCCCGCTACGACGCCCGGCTGGCCGGGGAGGTCGGCGGGTTCGAACCCGAGGCGCACGTCGACAAGCGCTACCTGGTCCAGACCGACCGGTGGACCTGGTTCGGGATGGCCGCCTCCCGGCTCGCCCTGGCCGATGCCGCCTACGATCCCAGCGCCCACGAGCCGTACGCCACCGCGGTGGTCTTCGGCAGCGGGTCGGGAGGCAACGACTTCGGCCAGCGTGAACTGGAACGGCTGTGGACCAGGGGGCGGACCGCCGTCAGCGTCTACCAGTCGATCGCCTGGTTCTACGCGGCGACGACCGGCCAGACGTCGATCCGCCACGGGCTCAAGGGCCCGTCCGGCGTGGTGGTCAGTGACGGCGCCGGCGGTCTGGACAGCCTCGCGCAGGCCAGGCGGGTCATCCGGCGCGGCACCTCGACGGTGCTCGCCGGCGGCGCCGAATCGGGTCTGACCCCGTACGCGCTGACCTGCCATCTCTCCAGCGGCCGGGTCAGCACGGCGACGGCGCCCGCCGACGGTTACAAGCCGTTCGACGTGCGGGCCAACGGCTACCTGCCCGGGGAGGGCGGGGCGACCCTGATCGTCGAGGACCCGGCGGCCGCCGCCGCGCGCGGTGCGCCCCGGCTGTACGGCGAGATCGCCGGCTACGCGGCGACCCAGGACGCGCTCGGGCACGGACGCACGGCCACCGACGGTCGCTGGCTGGCCGTCGCGATGCGCCGCGCACTCGCCGACGCCGACGTCGCACCGGACGAGGTCGATGTCGTGTTCGCCGACGGCGCCGGCTCGTCCGACCTCGACACGCAGGAGGCGGCGGCGATCCGAGCCGTGTTCGGCGCCCGCCCGGTGCCCGTCACCGCCCCGCAGGGCCTGGTGGGACGCCTGTGCGCCGCCGGTTCGGCACTGTCGGTGGCCACCGCGTTGCTCTCGATCCGGGACAGCGTGCTGCCGGCCGTCGGCAACCTCGACACCCCCGACCCGGCGCACGGCCTGAACCTGGTCCGCGAGGTGCGGCCGGGCCCGGTCCGCACGGTCCTGGTCAACGCCCGCGGCTACGGCGGCTTCAACAGCAGCCTCGTCGTCCGCGCCCTCGGGCCGGCCTGACCGCCCCCACCTCCCGTCCCCCGTACCTCCCAGTCCCGCACGCCGCGCCACCGCCACGTTTCGCCATCCCGGCACCCCGTGACGTCCCGACGTCCCGACATCCGTCAGCATGATCCAAGGAGACGAGTCAACGATGTTCCCAGACCTGGCCGGGCGACGCGCCCTGGTCACCGGTGGCACCCGCGGCATCGGCCGCTCGGTCGTGCTCGGCCTCGCCCAGGCCGGCGCGACCGTCGTCGTCGGCCACCAGCGCCAGACCGAGGACGCCGAGAGCCTGCGCCGCGAACTCAAGGACACCGGCGGAGACCACCTGCTCGTCCAGGCCGACGTCGCGGACCCGGCCCAGATCGGCGAGCTGCTCGACGCCACCGGAACCCACCTCGGCGGCCTCGACATCGTCGTCAACAGCGTCGGCACGATCAGCCACATCCCGTACGCCCAGTTGCCGTTGGAGGCCTGGACCCAGGTCCTGGCCACCAACCTGACCGCCACCCACCTGGTCACCCAGGGCGCGCTGGCGCTGCTCGGCGACTCCGGATCGGTGATCAACATCGGTTCCGGGGCGGGGCTGGTCGGCGTGCCGCTGCGGGCCCACTACACCGCGGCGAAGACCGGACTGATCGGACTGACCCGGTCGCTGTCCAAGGAACTGGGCGGCCGCGGCATCCGGGTGAACCTGGTCTCGCCCGGCGTCATCGAGACCGACCAGGCCGCCGGCATGCCCGACGCGGCCCGCGCGGCCTACACCAACCGCATCCCGCTCGGTCGCCTCGGCGAGGCCCACGAGGTCGCCGCGGTCGTGCTGTTCCTGGCCAGCGACGTGTCGTCCTACGTCAACGGCGCCACCTTCACCGTCGACGGAGGTATCTGATGGCAGCCACATCCCCCTTCCGGATCATGCTGACCATGCGCATCCACCCGGGTCGTGAGGCCGAGTTCGAACAGACCTGGCTCAACATCGGCGACGGCATCACCTCGCACCCGGCGAACCTCGGCCAGTGGCTGGTGCGCTCCGAGGACGAGCTGGGCACCTACTTCATCATCAGTGACTGGGTGGACGAGGCGAGCTTCCGCGAGTTCGAGCTCAGCGAGGGCCACCTGACGCACCGCAAGATCCTGCACCCGCTGCGGGCCAGCGGCACCATGGCCACCGGCTCGGTGCTCGCCCACCTGGTGGGCACGGCCTCGCAGCCCGTGCCCGCGGCCGGCTAGCCCCGTGGCCGACGACAACCAGTCAGCCCCGGCCGCCCCGGCGGCCAGGGTGCGAGTGATGCTGTGGGCGGTCGACCCGGCGGGGGAGCCCGGCGCGGTCGAGCGGGCCTACCACGAGATCAGCTCCAAGCTGGTCGGCACGCCCGGCCTGCTCGGTAACACCCTGCAGCGCTCGGTGTCCGATCCCACGCGGTACGCCGTCGTCAGCGTGTGGTCGAGCATGGCCGAGTTCAGCGCGTGGGAACAGGGCGCGAACCACCGCGGGACGACCTCCCCGCTGCGTCCGCTGCAGGACCCCGAGCGTCGCCCGGCGATCTACACCGAGGTCGCCGCCTACGGCCCGCAGGGCCCGTTCGACCCGGCCCCACCCGCCTGACCGTCCCCACCCACCTGACCAGCCAGGCCAGGTTCGGACCGCCAGCGGTTTCTCGCTGAGGCGTGGTCGCCCAGCCCGGTTTCCACCGTGCTCGGCGACCACGCCTCACCCTTCGGCCTCGACCCTGGCCGCCCCACCGCCCCGCCGCCCGCGCTGCCTGCGTCCGGCGTCATCCGGTCCGCTTTGGTTCGCACAACGCCAGGGCGGATGGTGACCATCGGTCTCGTTTCCGGTGTATCGCGATGCCGCCGGGTGTTCTGTCGGTGCCAAGGTGTAGAAATGCGCCGTCTGTCCTACGTCGGCCGTCGTTCGGGCGGGCCGTCACACGGCTGGTCGGTGGTACGTACGCACGGGGCAGGGGGAGCCGCATGCCGGACTCGTCAGCGCTGGATGTCCTGATCGGGCTCGCGCTGCTGTTCGCCGCCTTCAGCCTGGCCGTGTCCAGGATCAACGAGGCCGTGCTCGGCGTTCTGCACTACCGCGAGCGCCGTCTGGAGTCCGCCCTGCGCGGCCTGCTCGGCGCCCCCGCACCCGGCCCCGGCCCCGCGCCGGGTGACGACGACGCGCATCCGCCGGTGGATCTGATGGCGCGGCTGTTCGACGGGCCGTTGCGGATGCTGCGGGCCGGCGGTCATGAGGACCCCGCGGCGCACCAGGGCCCCGACATGGCCGCTCATCCCCCCGCCGAGGGCGGCTGGGCCGCTGTGCGCCGGGCGCGCCACCTGCGGTTGCCGTCCTACGTTCCGTCCACGCTGTTCGCCCAGGCCCTCGTCGACCTGGTGGACCCGCCCGCGCGCGCCATGCTCGGCCAGCTGCGCCCCGAGAGCCTCCCGTTGGACGTCCCCCACGAGCAGCGGGCCATCTACATCGCCGCCTATCAGAACGCGACCCGAACCCTGGACGCGACGACCGCCGCCGCCCTGCTCGCCGCGACACCAGCCCAGTACCCCACCGGGCGGATGATCGCCGCCACCCTGGTCTCGGCCGTGGGCGGCGATCCCGTCGCCACCCTCGAGCAGGGCCTCGCCGCCCTGCCGCCGTCCGCGGCGAAGACGGCCCTGACCGCCGCCGTGGTCCGGGCCCGCGGCGACCGCGACAAGATCGTCACTGAGCTCGCCGGCTGGTACGACCAGGCGATGGACCGCCTCTCCGGCTGGTACCGCCGCCGCATCTCGGTCTTTCTCGCCGGCTACGCCCTTCTGCTGGCCGCCGCCTTCAACCTCGACACCATCGGCATCGCCCGCGCGCTCTGGCAGGACGGCCCCGTCCGCGAAGCCGCCGTCACCGCCGCCCGCGTCACTCTCGACCAGACCGCCACCGCCACCGATTCCGCCGGTGCGTCCGGCGACTCCGCCTCATCCGATGGCTCCGCCTCGCCCGGTGACTCCGCGTCGTCCGGTGGCGATGTGGTGCCGGCGGCGGAGGAGGCGGTGCGCGCGGTGCGGGACGCCTCCGGGCTCGCCCTGCCCATCGGCTGGGTGCGAGCCAGTGAGGATCGAGGGGATCCTCGTGAGGTGCCGAACTCCGTGCGCGGCTGGCTGGTGAAGATCCTCGGCCTGGCCCTGGCGTGCTTCGCCCTCACCGCCGGCGCGCCGTTCTGGTTCGATCTGCTCGGTCGCCTGGTGAACATGCGCTCCAGCGGCCCGAAGCCACGCTCCACCACGAGTTCGTGACTCACCGGGCTCGCCGGTCGCCGGTGACGGGTAGCGGTCCTCCGTCCTGGATGGGTGTGCCCGCGGCCACTGCGCCGCGGCCGGAAACGCTCACGGGCAGCGCACTAGCGTCGGAGGCGTGAGTTTTCCTGCGCCCGAGGCGGCCCTCGCCGCACTGCACGTGGATCCCGAGGTGTTCAGTCCGCTCGACGAGCGGCCGTTGCTGGTGGTCGACGCGGCCGCGCCGGCCGCGGTGCGCGTCGCCGAGGTGGGACGGCACCTGCCGTGCGTCCTGGTCGCGGTCGCCGAGGATCTGCGGCGGGTCCCCGCCGAGGTCGCCGCGGCCGGCTTCGACATCCTGCTCACCGAGACACCGGCGCCGCCGCGGCCGTGGGTCCACGCCCCGGGAGGTCTGGACGCCGCGGTCGCCGCGCTGGCGGCGGTGGTGCGCAGCCGTCCGTTCGCGTCGGTGGCCCTGGTGCAGCTGCTGCGCTTGAGCTGTCGGGGAGACATCCGGGACGCGGTGGTCGCGGAGTCGTTCGCCTACTCCGCGCTTCAGGCCGGCCCCGAGTTCGCCGCCTGGCTGGACGACCATCGCCGCCGCCGCGCCGCCCGCGCGAACCGCCAGCTCACCCCACCCACCGTCCCCACCCCACCCACCGTCCCCACCCCACCCACAGTGCCCATCCCACCCACGGTGCCCATCCCACCCACAGTGCCCATCCCACCCACCGTGCCACCTGCGGAGACGGGATCCGCCGAGCGGCCGGCGGTGCTGGTCGAGCGGCACGGGTCGGTGCTGACGGTGATCCTGAACCGACCGGGACGGCACAACGCGGTCAACACCGGCCTGCGGGACGGGCTGGTGGCGGCGTTCCGGCTCGCCGCGCTCGATGACGACCTGACCGGGATCCGGCTGGGCGGTGCGGGCCCGTCGTTCTCCAGCGGCGGGGACCTGACCGAGTTCGGTTCGCTACCCGATCCCGGACGGGCGCACGCGGTGCGCACCAGCCGCAGCATCCCGCTGAATCTGCTGGCCTGCGGAGTGCCGGCGACCGCCTACGTCCATGGGCTGTGTATCGGCGCGGGGGCGGAACTGCCGGCCTTCTGCACCCGGGTCGTCGCCGCGCCGGACGCCACGTTCCGGCTGCCCGAGATCGCGATGGGGCTGGTACCGGGGGCTGGGGGAACGGCCAGTCTGCCGCGGCGGATCGGACGTCACCGGGCCACACATCTGATTCTCAGTGGCGAGCCCATCGGCGCCGAGCAGGCGCTGGCCTGGGGGCTGGTCGACGCGATCGAACCCCGCCACGGGATGCCCGGCGCCACCGACTGACCGCTGACCGCCGCGTCGCTGTCCCGCCGCGGTTGCGGTGCCGGGTCGCTGTGCCGCGGGGTGAGCGGCGGTGCTGTGTCCGGGCACGACGCGGCGGTTGGTCCTTCGACGCGCTCGCCATCGCGGCGATGGCCGCCGCGCCGTGCCTGGCTGGCTTCGACCCGATCCCTCCACGGGTCGTCGCCGTCTGGGCTGGGCGGACACCTGGTTGCTCGAGGGTCCGAGGATCCGCCGGCTCGTCCGCCGTCGGGGCGATCGGCTGGTCGTCCACCCGTATCGAGCCTGCCGGGTGCGCCGCGTGGAGGACAGTGCCGCCCGGGCACCCGGCCACCTGCCGAGGGGTCCGCGCCGTCCCGGCGCGATGGCCCGGTGATCGCGGGACGTTCGACTCTGCCGCGGGACGAGGAAGGCTGGCAGCTCGGGACTGTCGCGGCGGGGAGCGTGATCCGTACGTACGGAGGCGGGCACGGAGGCGGGGCGATGGTGGGGCGGCGAGGGTGAGAAGGGCGGTGGGATGGCGGGCACCGAGGTGTCCGCGCAGGACAACTCGTGGCCGACCCCGGCCGGAGTCGAACCGGTTTCCTTGTGATGAAGTGATTGTTTCCGTCGCTGGTGACCGGCTTGGTCCGGCGATGCCCGTCTGGCAGTCGGTATGGGCCGGTAGTCTCGGTCTGGAAGAACTGGGCTGATCGGCGGGGCCGGTACCGCCCCAACCGGGGTATGTATGGAGCGACATCGCGGAACAGACCAGATGGTCGACAGGGCAGATCGCTTGCTGACGAAGCGCCAAACGAGACGTGAGGGCCGGGCAACGGTGGGTGCGCCACTACTGGTGGACAATGCAGATCTTTCGGTGAAGACCCTGGGTCCGTGCCGGATAGATTCGCCACTGCTACCCCTGCTGGGTGAGCGGCCCACCACGCAGCACTACATTGACGAGTCGGACAAGGTCCTCTACGACGACACCACGTCGATGATCGCGGCCCGCGAGGTCGCGCTGGACGCGCTGCCCGGGTTCGAGCCCGCCGGGCCGCGGCGGAAGATCTACTTCGACCCGTCCAAGACCAGGGTCGGGATCGTGACCTGCGGAGGTCTGTGTCCGGGCCTGAACAACGTGATCCGTGGGCTGGTCCTGGAGCTGACCTCGCACTACCGGGTCCGGCGGATCGTCGGTTTCCGTAACGGCTATCAGGGGTTCATCGCCCGTTACGGTTACGACGTGGTCGACCTGACTCCCGAGCGCGTCGCCAGCATCGACGACGACGGCGGGACGATTCTCGGCAGTTCCCGCGGCCAGCAGGATCCGGGCGAGATTGTCGACTGTCTCTCCCGAATGAACATAAATATTCTCTTTGTCATCGGCGGCGACGGCACGTTGCGCGGTGCGAAGGAGATCTCCCGGGTCGCCACCGAGCGCGGCGAGAAGATCGCGGTCGTCGGAATCCCGAAGACGATCGACAACGACATTCCCTATATCGATCAGAGCTTCGGTTTCCAGACCGCGTTCGGCAAGGCCGCGGAGTCCATCCAGGTCGCCCACGCCGAGGCGACCTCGGCCCCCGGCGGCATGGGCGTGGTCCGGTTGATGGGCCGCCATTCCGGCTTCATCGCCTGCTATGCGACCCTTGCCAAGAGCAACGCGGACGTCGTGCTCATCCCCGAGCTGCCCTTCAAGCTCGAGGGCGAGGGCGGCCTGCTCAACCATCTGCGCAAGCGGATTCTGGACCGCGGTCACGCCGTCGTCGTCGTCGCCGAAGGCGCTGGTCAGGAGCTCATCACCGACCAGCCACAGTCGGCGGACGCGTCCGGTAACCGCAAACTGCACGACGTGGGCCAGGAGCTGTCCCGCCGGATCAAGGAGTACTTCGACCTTGAGGGCGTCGAGCTGAACCTGAAGTACATCGACCCCAGCTACGTGATCCGCAGCGTTCCGGCGAACCCCTACGACAGCGTCTACACCATCCGGCTGGCCCATGCCGCCGTGCACGCGGCGATGTCCGGACGCACGGAGATGGTCGTCGGCCGCTGGCGGCGCCGCTTCATCCACATCCCGATCGGCCTCGCCGTCAGCCAGCGCAACCAGGTCGACCCGGCCGGTGACCTGTGGATGTCGGTTCTGGAAGCCACCGGCCAGCCGCCCCGTTTCGAATAACCCGCCCGTCCGGCTTCGTCCGCCCGCGCGGCGCCGCGCCCGCTCGCGGCTCGTTCGTCCCTAGGCCGTGTATCGGGTTGTGATCAAAGGGTTGGAGCGAGTTCCTTGATCCAGATCATGGATGCGCGGAG
>NZ_JALKFW010000062.1:0-1322 GCF_023243055.1 Frankia sp. AgPm24
AGGTGGTGGGCGAGGAGTGCGCCGAGGGTGCCGGTGCCGCCGGTGATCAGGACGGTGCCTTCGGGGTCGAACGCCGGGCCGTCCGCGGAAGGAACCGCGGCGCCGTCCCGCGGGGCCGGGATGATGGGTGCCGCCCGCTCCAGGCGGGGCACCAGGGCCGCGCCGGCACGCAGGGCGGCCTGCTCCTCGTCGCTGGCGACGACGGAGGGCACCAGGCCGAGCGAGTCCGGCCGGTCATCCACGTCCACCAGGACGAAACGTCCCGGGCTCTCCCGCTGGGCCGAACGGACCAGACCCCACACGGGAGCGGTGATCAGATCGGCGGTCTCGTCCGGCGTGCCCGTGATCACCGCGCTCTGGGTGACCAGGACGAGCCGGAGGTGCGCGAGCCGCTCGTCGCCCAGCCAGGACTGCAGGATCTCCAGCACCCGCTGCGTCGTGGCGCCCGCCTGCGTCGGCACGAACTGTGGGTCCGCCACCGCCTCCACCGGGGGGCGGCTCGCGTCGGTGGGCCGCAGCGACAGCGCCACCACCTCGACGTCCAGGGTGCCGGCGGCGATGGCGTCGCCGAGCGCCGGTACGTCCGGGACGGCGCTGACCGCCAGACCGCTGCCCTCCCAGGCCGCGCGTAGCCCCGGATCGTCGTCTCCCAGCAGAACCCACCGGACGCCACCATCCGGGACGTCACCATCCGGGACGTCACTGGCCGGGACGGTCAGGGCCAGCGGCTGCCAACCGACCCGCAGCAGCAGGTCGTCCAGCGAGGTGGACGTGCTGGCGGCGAGCTGATCCAACGCGACCGGGCGCACCACGAGGGCATCGACCTCGGCGACCGGATCCCCGTTCTCGTCCGCGGCCTGGATGGACACACTGTCCGCGCCGGCGGGGGCCAGCCGCACCCGCAGTGTCCGCGCCCCGGTGGCGTGCAGACGAACCCCGGACCAGGAGAAGGGCAGCCGCGGGCCGCCGTCCTCGCCGTCGAAGAAGCCACGCAGCGCCAGGCCGTGCAGTGCCGCGTCCAGCAGCGCCGGGTGAACGGCGAAGCGGCCCGCGTCGTCCGCCAGCTCGTCGGGCAGCTCGACCTCGACGAAGATCTCGTCGTCACGTAGCCAGGCGCGGCGCAGCCCACGGAAGGTCGGGCCGTAGTGCAGCCCGATCTGGGCCAGTCGCGGGTAGAGCCCGTCGACGGGCGCGGGAACCGATCCGGGTGGCGGCCAGCTGCGCAGGTCGGGCTGGGCGGCGTCGGCGCCGGATGCGCCGGTGCTGGGCTCGCTGGTGGTGAGGGTGGCGGTGGCGTGGGGGGTCCAGGGGCTGTCGGGGTG
>NZ_JALKFW010000063.1:0-1270 GCF_023243055.1 Frankia sp. AgPm24
CGCTCACGTGATCCTCGAACAAGCCCCCGACACCGCTGGCATCACGGATACGACTGTCGAGTCTCCCTCGGATGTGCCGGGTGTGGTGCCGTTGGTGGTGTCGGCGCGGTCGCTGGAGGGCTTGCGGGCCGCTGCCGGACAGTTGGCCGATTTCCTCGAACAGCAGGCCGTGTCGAGTCTGAGTGATGTGGGTCGGGCATTGTTGACGGCTCGTTCGGTGTGGGAGTTCCGGGCTGGGGTGGCGGCCGCGGAGCGGGATGAGACGGTGGCGAGACTCCGCGCGGTGGCTGCTTCTTCGGGCGGCGAACAGGCGGCGGGTTCGATGGGACGTGTGGTGCTGGTGTTCCCGGGTCAGGGGGCGCAATGGGCGGGGATGGGCAGGGGGTTGTGGGCGTCTGACGCTGTTTTCGCGGCGCGGATGGACGAGTGCGATCGGCTTTTGGACTGGTCGCTGCGGGCCGTGGTGGACGGCGTAGAGGGCGCTCCGTCACTGGACCGGGCGGACGTGGTCCAGCCGGTGTCGTTCGCGGTGATGGTGTCGCTGGCGTCGATGTGGCAGGCGCGCGGTGTCGTTCCGGACGCGGTGGTGGGCCATTCCCAAGGCGAGATCGCCGCGGCGGTCGTCGCGGGGAGGCTGATGCTGGCCCAGGGGATGCGCCTGGTGGTGGCCCGCAGTCAGGTGATCGCGGCGCGGCTGTCGGGGCGGGGCGCGATGATGTCGGTCGCCGTGGGTGAGGAGCGGGCCGAGAAGCTGATCGGTCTACGGCCGGTGGAGATCGCCGCGGTGAACGGTCCGGAGTCGGTGGTCCTGGCCGGTACCGCAGACGTGATCGCGGCGGTGCGCGAGGAGTGCGAGGCGGCCGGGGTGCGGTCCTCGCTGCTGCCCGTCGACTACGCGTCGCACTCGGTGCACGTTGAAGCGGCTGAAGGTGAGCTGACCGCCGCCGTGGTCGCCGCCTTGGCCGAAGTCGGTGACGCGGATCGGGGCGAGGGGTTCGATCCGTCGGTGAGGTTGCTGTCGACGGTCGAGGTGGATTGGGTCGTCGGGGAGTTGGACGCGGGTTACTGGGTGCGGAATCTGCGTTCGCGGGTGCGGTTCGCCGAGGCGGTGGAGCGTTTGGCGGACGAGGGGCATCGCGTGTTCATCGAGGTGAGCTCGCATCCGGTGTTGACGATGGGCATCGAGGCCGTGCTGGAGCGGACCGGTATCGCGAATGCCGTCGTGGCCGGGACGTTGCGGCGTGATGAGGATGAGTCGGCCAGGTTCGTG
>NZ_JALKFW010000064.1:0-1246 GCF_023243055.1 Frankia sp. AgPm24
CTACTTGCGGCCTGCGGTGAGTCGGCCGTCGAAGGCGACGTCGAAGGCGTTGAGGGCGCCTTTCCAGCGGATGACCCAGCGCTTGCGGCCTTGCCCGGTGGGGTCCAGGCTCATGACCGCCAGGTAGATGCACTTCAATGCGGCGGTCTCGTTCGGGAAGTGCCCGCGGGCGCGGACCGCGCGGCGGATGCGGGCGTTGACGCTCTCGATGGCGTTGGTGGAGCAGATGACCCGGCGGATCTCGGCGTCGAAGGCCAGGAACGGGGTGAACTCCGCCCAGGCGTTCTCCCACAACCGGACGATCGCGGGATACCTGGCACCCCAGGCCTCGGCGAACTCCAGCCACCGTTCGGTCGCCGCGGCTTCGGTCGGGGCGGTGTAGACCGGCCGCAGCGCCTTGGCGACGGCATCCCAGTCCTGTCGGGCGGCGTAGCGGAAACTGTTACGCAGCAGGTGGATCACGCAGGTCTGGACCACGGTGCGGGGCCAGACCTGCTCGATCGCGTCCGGCAGGCCCTTCAGACCATCGCAGACCGCCATGAGGATGTCCTCGACACCGCGTCATCTCGGTGCAGACCTGGAGCCAGAACTTCGCCCCTTCACCGCCGTCCCCGACCCACAGACCGAGAATGTCGCGGGTGCCCTCGGCGGTCACGGCCAGGGCGAGGTAGACCGGCCGGTTCGCGACCTTCCCGTCCCGGATCTTGACGTTGATCGCGTCGAGGAACACCACCGGATACACCGGATCCAACGGCCGGTTCTGCCACTCGGCCATGCCCTCCATCACCCGGTCGGTGATCGTGGAGATCGTCTGCTTGGAGACCTGCGCGCCGTACACCTCGGCCAGATGCGCGGAGATCTCCCCGGTGGTCAGCCCCTTCGCCGACAGCGACAGCACCAGGTCCTCGACCCCGGACAGCCGCCGCTGCCGCTTCTTGACGATGGCCGGCTCGAACGAGCCCGCCCGGTCCCGCGGCACGTCGATCTCGACCGGGCCCACATCGGTGAGCACGGTCTTCGACCGGCTGCCGTTGCGGGAGTTCCCGCTGTTCGCGCCGGCCGGGTCGTGCCGGTCGTAGCCGAGATGGTCGGTGAGTTCCCCATCGAGCGCGGACTCCAGCACGATCTTCGTCAGCTGCGCGAGCAGCCCACCCTCGCCGGAGAGCTGCACACCCTGCCCGCGAGCCTGGGCCACCAGCTGCGCGACCAGCGCGGGATCCAGCCCCGCCGGCGTCGCCTTCGACGT
>NZ_JALKFW010000065.1:0-1100 GCF_023243055.1 Frankia sp. AgPm24
GGTGCCGTGGATGTGTTGCGGTCGACGTTGGTCGGGATGGCGCTGGGGGATCGGGCCCCTTATCTGGCCGGGTTGGTGCGTGCTGAGGCGTCGGTCGTTCTAGGCGGTGCGGGTCGGGATCTGGTTCGGGTTGATCAGGCGTTCAATGACGCGGGCTTCGATTCGCTGACCTCGGTGGAGCTTCGCAATCGTCTGGCCGCTCTGGCCGGGATCCCGTTGCCGGCGACGTTGGTGTTCGACTATCCGACGCCGTTGGCGCTGGCTGACTATCTGCTGGGCGAACTGGTTGGCGCCATCCCCGTTGCCGTTGTTCCCGCCGTAAGGTCTGTGACGGATGAGCCGGTGGCGGTCGTGGGTGTGGGATTGCGGCTGCCCGGTGGTGTGGACGGTCCGGCGGCGTTGTGGGAGTTGCTGTCCTCAGGCATGGATGTGGTGGGGGAGTTCCCCACCGACCGAGGTTGGGATCTGGGTGGCCTCTTCGACCCGGACCCTGACGCTGCGGGGAAGTCCTACGTTCGCCAGGGTGGCTTTCTTACCGACGCGGCGGGGTTCGATGCGGGGTTCTTTGGGATCAGTCCGCGTGAGGCGTTGGCGATGGATCCGCAGCAGCGGTTGCTGTTGGAGACGTCGTGGGAGGCGCTGGAGCGTGCGGGGATCGACCCGTCCTCCCTGCGGGGCCAGCGCGTGGGCGTCTACGTCGGACTGATCGCCAACGACTATCTCTCTGCCGCTGGAACGGTGCCTGAGACCGAGGGGTACCGGGCGACGGGCGCGATCTCCAGTGTGGCGTCGGGGCGGATCTCCTATGTGCTGGGGCTGGAAGGTCCGGCGGTGACCGTGGACACCGCATGTTCATCCTCGCTGGTGGCGTTGCATCTGGCGGCTCAGGCGTTGCGTGCGGGTGAGTGCTCGATGGCCCTCGCCGGAGGCGTCACGGTGATGGCGCATTCGGGCGTGTTCGTCGAGTTCTCCCGGCTCCGCGGTGTCGCCCCCGACGGCCGGTGTAAAGCGTTCTCAGATGAGGCGGACGGTGTGGGCTGGGGCGAGGGCGCGGGGATGTTGGTCCTGGAGCGTCTGTCGGATGCGCGGCGGCTTGGGCA
>NZ_JALKFW010000066.1:0-1075 GCF_023243055.1 Frankia sp. AgPm24
GCCTGGTAGTCGATGGTGCTGGCGATCTTGTGGAAGCGGTCGAGGATGCCGTCCATGTGCGGGGAGTGGAACGCATGGCTCACCCGCAACCGTCGGACTCGCCGGCCGGCAGCCCGAAAATGGTTCGCGACCTGATCCGTGGCCGACCGATCGCCGGAGATCACGGTGGCCCGCGGGCCGTTCGCCGCGGCGATCGACGCCTGCCCCGCGGATTCGGTCAGCACCGCCGTGACCTCGTCGAGGCATGCCTCGATCGCGACCATCGCCCCGTCCGCGCGCGCGGACCCCATGAGCCTCGCCCGCGCGGCGACCAGGGCGGTCGCGTCGGGCAGTGACCACACGCCGGCCACGTGGGCGGCGGCCAGTTCACCTACCGAGTGTCCGATAAGCAGGTCGGGGACGACCCCCCAGTGGAGCAGCAGCCGGGCCAGGGCGACCTCGACGGCGAAGAGCGCTGGCTGGGTGTAGGTCGTCTCGTGCACCAGGTCGTTCGGCAGGGCGGGGTCGGTGCCCAGGACGACGTCCCGCAGCGGGTGCGGCAGGTGCGGCGTGAAGTGCGCGCAGATCTCGTCGAACGCGGCGGCGAACACCGGGTACGCGGTGTGCAGCTCGCGGCCCATCCCCGGCCGCTGGCTCCCTTGCCCGGTGAACATGAACGCCGTCCGCCCGGGTTCGGTCGCGCTCCCGCGGGCCACCACCGGCGAGCGCCGTCCGTGCGCCAGCGCGGCGAGTCCGTCCAGCAGGGTGGACCGGTCCGTACCGATGACGGCTGCCCGGTGCTCGAAGGCGGTACGGGTGGTCGCCAGTGACAGTCCGATGTCCGCCAGGGAGGACTCCGGATGCGTGGTGACATGTGCCCGCAGCCGGCGTGCCTGGTCCCGCAGCGCCTGCGGACCGCGGGCGGAGAGCAGCCACGGCACGGGCAGCCCGGCCGCCGCCGTGTCCGCCGGGACGGGGCCCGGCGCGGCCGTGCCGCCGGGGTTCGCGTCCTGCTCCTGGGCTTCTTCGAGGATGACGTGGGCGTTGGTGCCGCTGATGCCGAAGGCGGAGATGGCGGCGCGGCGGGGTCGGTGTG
>NZ_JALKFW010000067.1:0-1034 GCF_023243055.1 Frankia sp. AgPm24
CCACCAGCCTCGCCTGGGGCCTCTGGCACCAAACCAGCACCATGACCAGCCACCTCGACACCACCGACCTCACCCGGCTGGCCCGGGTGGGCGTGCTGCCGATGTCGTCGCAGGAGGGCCTGCGACTGTTCGACGCCGCGGTGGGGCGCAGCGATGCGCAGCTGGTGCCGGCCAAACTCGTTCCCGCGGTCGGGCCCGACGCGGGCGAGCACCTTCCCCCGATCGTGCGGACCCTGCTCGTGCGTGCGGACGCCCCCGGCGACCCGTGCGAGGAGCAGGGACGCGTCCCCGCGGTGCGAAGCCTGACCGAACGGCTCGCACCACTGGCACCGGCCGAACGCGAGCGCCTGCTCCTCGAGGCGGTGCGGACCCAGACCGCGCAGATCCTGGGGTACGCCACGGCCGCGGCGGTCCCGGCCCGGGCGGCCTTCAAGGAACTGGGCTTCGACTCGCTCACCAGCGTGGAGCTGCGTAACCGGTTGGACGGGGTGATGGGACGCCGGCTTCCGGTCACCCTCGTCTTCGACCATCCGACCCCGCAGGCCATCGCCACCCATCTGCTGGAAGATCTCTTCCCCGCGGCGCCGGAGCCCACCGACGCCCGGCTGGACGCGGACCCCGGAACCGACGGCGAATCGGCCGGTGACGCCGAACTGAGAAGAATTCTGCGCACCATTCCGATCGACCTTCTTCACGCGAGCGGAATCGCACAGCTGGCATTCGACCTCGCCGGGCAGCCCGACGCCCCTTCGAGTGTGGATGACCTCGAGTCCATCGACGACCTGGATACCGAGCGGTTGATTCTGCTGGCGTTCGAGGAAACCGACTGACCACAAGCCCCGTTGGAGTGCACCGATCATGAGCGAGAACACCACCCCCACGGTGGTCGAGGCCCTGCGGAAGTCCCTCAAGGAAAACGACCGCCTGCGCCAGCAGAACCGGAAGATGACCGCCGCTTCCCGGGAGCCGATCGCCGTGGTCGGGATGGCCTGCCGACTCCCCGGCGGCATCACCTCACCCGACGAACTCTGGCA
>NZ_JALKFW010000068.1:0-1009 GCF_023243055.1 Frankia sp. AgPm24
GAGTTCGCCGCTGTCGCTGCGGGTGTCGCCTATCGGGAGCCGTCGGCGGCCGGGCGGCGGGAGTGGATGTCGCCGGACTACTGGGTGCGGCAGGTCCGTGAACCGGTTCGCTACGCCGACGCCCTCACCCATGCGCTCACCCAAGCCGCGAGCGGCGGTTTCCTGGTGGAGATCGGCCCGGATGGGAGTCTGACGTCTCTCGCCCGGACCAGTGACCATCCGGTCGCGGCGGTCACGTTGTCGCGCCGGGAACAGCCGGAGTCGGTCGCGGTGGTCGCTGGACTCGTCGAACTCTGGACTGTCGGCGGGCCGGTCACGCAGGCTGCTCTGGCCGCGTTGATTCCCGGAGCCGCTACTCCAGGTCGAGTTGTTCCGCTGCCGACCTACCCCTTCCAACGCGACCGCTACTGGCTCGCCCCCACGACCACCCACCTGGCCTCGTCCGCAGGCGGTGCCCAAGCCATGATGCTCGCCGTCGACTGGAGCCCCCTGTCGGCCGGTCACGTTGGTGATGCGGGTCGGCCGAGTAGCGCCGTGTTCGTTGATGTGGTGGGGCTGGCGGCGCTGGGCGAGGATCTCCCGGAGTGGCTGGTTCTGGATGTGGATCCGCTTGCCGCTGACTCTGAGCTGGACGAGTTGGTGCGGGTGCGGGTGGTGCTGGCGCGGGTGCTGGAGGTGTTGCAGGAGTTCACGTCCGGGTCGGTGCGTCGTGAGGCCCGGTTGGCGCTCGTGCTTCGGGATGCGGGTGATGACCCGATCGCGGCTGCGGTCGCCGGACTGGTGCGTTCGGCCCAAGCGGAGAATCCCGGCCGGATCCTGCTGGCTGATCTCGGCGAGCGGGAACTCGATGGAGATGCCGTGGGGCTCGCGGAGTTCGCGGGCCTGTTCGGGCGGGCTGCGGCGGCGGACGAGTGGGAGATCCGGGTCCGGGACGGACAGGCCGAGATCCCTGGGCTCACCCGAGCCGCGGATGGTCCCCTCGTGACGGGTGCCGCCGACACCGGGACTG
>NZ_JALKFW010000069.1:0-981 GCF_023243055.1 Frankia sp. AgPm24
GCCCTAGGGTCTGTTTGGGAAGTTCATCGGGGTAGCCATTCGTTGATCGCGGCGATGGTGACCGTTGCTTCGTAGCGCACGGCGAGTTTGTCGTACCGGGTCGCGACAGCCCGGTGGCGTTTGAGCCGGTTGATCCCGCACTCCACGGCATGACGCTGCTTGTAGGTGTCGGTACTGAACGCCGGGGGCCGCCCGCCCCGGCTCCCGCGCTTCTTCCGGTTCGCCGCCTGGTCGATCTTCTCCGGGATCGTGGCCCGGATCCCACGCTCGCGCAGGTAGGCACGGTTCTTCCTCGAGCTGTATGCCTTGTCCGCCAGCACCCGGTCCGGACGGGTCCTGGGCCTGCCCCGCCCAGGCCGAGGGACCCGGATGCGTTCGAGCACCGCGGCGAACTGCGGACTGTCCCCACGCTGCCCGGCGGTCACCAGCAATCCCAACGGCTTCTGCCCCTGCTCACAGGCCAGGTGCAGCTTGGTGGTCAACCCACCCCGGGACCGCCCGATCCCATGATCTACCGGTTCGAGGTCAACACCACCCGGACTGTCCCGCTGGAGATCCCCTTTTTCGACGCCCCCGCCGCATGCTGATGCGCCCGCGCCACCGTCGAGTCCACCGACACCTCCCAGGTGATCAGGCCCGCGGCGTCCGCCCGGGCCTGCAACCCGGTCAGGACCCGCTTCCACGTGCCATCACGCTGCCAGTCCCGGAACAGCCCGTACACCGTGCGCCAATGCCCATACCGGCTCGGCACATCACGCCACGGCGCCCCGGTCCGGGTCCGCCACCGAATCCCATCGATCAACTGCCGCCGCGACCACGTCACCGGCCGCCCCGGCTTCTTCTTGTCCGCCTCCGAGGGCAGCAACGGCTCCAGCACAGCCCACTGCTCGTTCGTCAGATCACCCCGCGCCACACAACTGATCATCCAGCCTGGATCACACCAGCTGACCAGCAGCAACACAGATCAGAGACTTCCCAAAC
>NZ_JALKFW010000070.1:0-978 GCF_023243055.1 Frankia sp. AgPm24
CCAGCGATCATCGAGACCGAGGAGGCGCTACCCACGAACCAAGCAGCCTGATGTCTCACCGGGATTGACAGGCTCCGATGCCCTGGGCGCGCGGCGGGTGGACTTGTGGCGTCGGCACCCGGAGTTGGGGCCGCATGGCAACGGGGTGCTCATCATCGACGAGACCGGGGACCGCAAGCGCGGCCATGGCATCGTGCTGGCCGCCCAGCAGTACATCGGCAAGCTCGGCCGTACCGCCAACGGCGTTGTGGCCGTCACCAGTCACTGGGCTGACGGCAGCCGCCACGTGCCGCTGGGGGTGCGGCCCTACCGGCCCGCCTCCCGGCTGCCCGCCGGCAAGGCGGACCCGGCGTTCGCCACCAAACCGGAGCTGGCCTGGGACCTGATCGAGGAAGCCCGCGGCGCCGGAGTGCCTTTCCGGGCGGTGGTCGCCGACTGCGTCTACGGCGAGAACCCCACGCTCGAGGGGCGCCTGCGGACGGCCAGGATCCGCTACGTGCTGGCCCTGCGCCCCCGCCACGGCACCTGGCAGGTCGTCGCTGATCCGGCTCATCCGCCGGCGTTCACCCCCGCAGAGACCGCCGCCCGCCTGCCACTGGCGGACTGGCGGCGCCTGGTGCTGACCGACAGCCACAACCGGCCGCTGGTGCGCCACGTCGCCGAACTGGAGCTGGGCCCCTGCTACGGACCCACCCAGGGCACCCGCCTGATCGCCGCCACCGCCGACCCGAGGGTCCTCACCGCCGACTCGACCTGGTTCATGGCCACCAACCTCTCGACCGTCGAGGCGGACGCGGCCGAGGTCTACCGGATCTACCGGCTACGGGACTGGATCGAGCACTACTACAAGCCGGCCAAGCACGAGCTGGGCTGGGCGGACTTCCAGGTCCGTTCCGAGTAGGTGAGGTGCCCCTTTTCTCCCGGACAGCGGTCCCTACTAGAATTAGGGGCAGCACGGAAGGGGTAATAGTTGACGCA
>NZ_JALKFW010000071.1:0-964 GCF_023243055.1 Frankia sp. AgPm24
GCGAGGTCGTTGTCGACCATCATCGCGACCAGCTCCTCGAAGGCCACCCGCGGCTGCCACCCCAACACCTCCCGCGCCTTCGACGCATCCCCCACCAGCACATCCACCTCCGCCGGCCGGAAGAACCGCGGATCCTGACGCACCAACCCCGACCAGTCCGCTATCCCCACCCGCCCGAACGCCGCATCCAACAACTCACGAATACTATGCGTCTTCCCCGTCGCCACCACATAGTCATCCGGCGACTCCTGCTGCAACATCAACCACATCGCCTCCACATAATCCCCCGCGAAACCCCAGTCCCGCCGCGACTCAAGATTCCCCAGTGTCAACGAATCCTGCAACCCCAGCGAAATCCGCGCCACCGCCCGCGTCACCTTCCGCGTCACGAACTCGATACCCCGCCGCGGCGACTCGTGATTGAACAGCAACCCCGAACACGCAAACGCACCGTACGACTCACGGTAGTTCACCGTCAGATAATGACCGAACGTCTTCGCCACCCCGTACGGCGACCGCGGATGAAACGGCGTCGTCTCCCGCTGCGGCGTCTCCCGCACCTTCCCGAACATCTCCGACGACGACGCCTGATAGAACCGCACCCGCGACATGTCGTTACCACCCGCGATCCGCAACGCCTCCAACAACCGCAACACCCCCATCCCCGTCGTCTCCCCCGTCAGCTCCGCCTGCTTCCACGACAGTCCGACGAACGAGATCGCCCCAAGGTTGTACACCTCGTCCGGCTGCGAGATCTCCACCGCACCGATCAACGACGACAGATCCGTCAGATCCCCCTCCAACAACACCACCCCCGGCACCACCCGCTCCACCACCGCCACCTTCGGGTTCGACTGCCCCCGAACCAACCCGAACACCTCATAACCCTTCGCGGTCAACAACTCACCCAGATACAACCCGTCCTGCCCGGTAATCCCGGTAATCAGCGCACGCGGCACGTCGA